>DATLHT010000194.1:0-3404 GCA_035539795.1 Burkholderiaceae bacterium | reverse complement strand
TTTCGACGTGATGCCGGCCGATGCCGCGGCCATCAAGCAGTTCCTGGCGGCCCGTAGCGGTCGTTGAGCTGCCGGGCGCTGGTCTCCAGGCGCCCAACCCGGGTTTCCATAAGCGGCCCTTGATGTCCCCGATGTTCCGATACACCTGCTCTATGTCCGAGCAGGTGTTTTATTTTTTGCAACAAGAGTCCTGGTCCGGATGTCTGCCGCGCATCGGGTTGCGGCATCTGAGGTAGCGGGGCGGTCACGGCTGGGGCTAGAGCATCGGTTTGAGGGCGCAGCAGAGAATCCCGCGCTGGCCTGTCCGGGTGTGCCTGGTTGTCTGTTGCCGCGGGTGGCTGCCTGTCTTGTACCGTGCCGGACGCCTTCGCCCTGAGACATGCCCAGAGGGTGTCCCGTTCAACCGGCGTCAACCTGAGTTGCACCGGCTCCAGCAGCCCAAGATACATTGCGACATTCGCCACACTGGGGACGATGCCGCCTGGCATTTTCAGCGTGTCGACGACCAGCGTCAGCATTTGTCTGCGCTGCTGCATATTCATCTTTTTCAGCCATTCCGGCTGATATTCCAGGTGCATCAGCAGATTGTGGCGCTGCATGATCGTGAGTTTCCGTCCCGTGCGCGACAGATCCCAGAGTAGCAGCTTGATCGACGTGCCATCCAATGCAGGATGTCCAAGGACGGATGCCGCGTCGAGCGCCCGCCAAAGGCTGGCCGCACGGCGGGAAAGCTCTTTTTGTGTCAACCGGTGCAGTTGCAGGCTGATGCGCCCCAGTACTGCAACCTGGGTGGTGGAAAAGCTGGGGAGCAGGCAATGCTGCAAGGTTGCGGCATCCGACAGCAGAGCGGCGTCCTGCCTGAGGCGTTCCCGGGTGTGTGCCGTCATTGTGGCTGTCTGGGGCGATGACCGCTGCCCCAGGTCGCGATCATACTTTGCACCTGTCTTTCTAGGTCGTTCCGTGGCGGGGCCCAGGTCAAGATTGAACATGCGGATACCGGTCGTCAGTGTTTTGCATATGTGCGCCGCGTGTGTGAACAGATGCAAACGGCGAAAACCGCAGCATAGCGGCCCCATATGCCATCTTGCCGGAAGAAGTTACAGTCGTTTTCAGCGTTCCCCCAGTTTTTTGCGTTTGTTTGCTTCTTTTCCACGTGTATTGCCGCGATATTGAAATTGTCCAACTGCTGAGCCAGGACAGCTTTCAAGGTGCGGACGGAGACACCGGGCGAGATTGCAGCAATGCCCAGTCATCCGCGCACTGTACGGTGTGGGATGGAGGGCAATATGAAGACGGGTGACATGCGGATCTCGGGGAGCCTGCCAGGGAATGGCGTGGCCGCTGCGTCTGAGGCAATCGCACCGTCTCGCGCTACGTCCGCTAACACGGCCGATCCCCAGCCGCAGGTGCGCCGTCGGCGCAATATGCTCGATGGCGTCAGAACTACGTACACCGTGCAGGCCCTGGGATTTGGCAGCAAGAGCAGTCGTGGGATGACCACGGTCGAAGTGCCGCGCAGCCAGCGGCAGATGCGTACCGATCCGACACGACCTGTCTGGCGCGACCTACCCAAGACATCGAAGACAACATTTTCCGGCCAGTTCGCACAGGCTGTCACCACTGGTGCGCCCACGGTATCGGGCGTATCGGCGGCCGTGGACAATTGCGATCTGGCGATGCGCAGCCTCGAAGGTTCCGACGCGCATCTGCAAGAGCTGTTTGGCTCCTTGGATCAACCCCATGTCGCGGCGTTGAGGACCGCGCTGCACGCATACTCCCATCTCGTCCCAGCCCGGCCGTTTCAGCAGGTCGCGTATCTGGCGGAGGCGCTCTGGCTGGCCGGCAACGGGGACGCCAGCATGGCGCTGGATGTGCTGCAGGTGCTGCCGCATCTCGATCTCGCCCACCGCCCGGCACGGCTCGACAGTGCACCGCAGTGGCGTGCAGCCATGGCGCTGGCCGCCAGCCCGGATGGCCTGGATTGCTTTCTGCATCTCAAGGGGCTGGTCGATCACCGCCAACTGAATGGCGAGCTGCCACTGGGCCAAGCATTCGCTGCCTTGCCGCGGAATGGCTTTGATCCTGGCAATGCCGTGGCCTGCGAAACGCTGTTGTGGCGCACGACCTTGACTGCCATGACGCAGGTCGAGCGCGAGCCGCAGGGTGGAGCGCCCACGCTGGCAGCGCGTTGCCTGCAGCATGTCAGCCGGCTCGTGCCGGCCTTGCCGGCGATCCGCGAGACCCCGCATGCGAACGAACAGGCGCGTATCGACGCCCTGATCGATGCTGCAGGCGGTGGTGCTGCCTACGCCGATCTGCGCGCCTATGCGGACAATCTCAAGACGGACCGCGCGGTACGCAAGGCCGGCAAGTGGCTCAAGGAATTCGCCACCTGGCTGCAGCGCTGCGAAAAAGCCGACAAGCACGCCGTCTGGGACTGGTGCGGGCCTGTGCGCAATGCGGCCATCGGCTCCTCGCCGCTCTACAGCCTTGTCAAAATGGGCGATGGCGGCTTCTCGCTGAAGCATAGCGGACAGGAGATGCAGGACATCCACACCGAGCTAGTGTTGAGCGCCTGCGACTTGCTGCGCATGCAGCTTGATCTGAACATCAGCCTTCCTGGTACCGTTACGCCTCCCGAGCAGGCGCTGGAACGGGTGGCGCTGACAACCGTGCTGCAGACTGCGGTGGCACTGGTTGATCCGGCCGGGCATGCGCAGGACCGGCAGGCTATCCTCATGCATCTCGATGCGGCGGCACTGGAAAGCGGCGACACACCACGTTTCCTGGCGGAGTTCGACGCGGCGTGGCTGGGGAGCGAAGTTGCGCGGCCGTGCCTGGACGGCATGTGTGCCGCAGCCATGGAGAAGTTGGACGCGTTGCAGATCGACATGACGCCAGAAGCCGTCAGGCATGCATTGCTGAATGCCTGCCGGTCTCTGACACCCGCCGGGCTGGCTATCGCCAGCGCGGCCTTGCCTGTGGTGCGCGACGAGATGGTGTCGGCCAACGAACGATTGGGCCGGCTGGATATCATCAACGGCAGCCGCAAGTTCATGCCGGTTGCCAGCTTGCAAGCGCTGGGCGAGCATGTGCAGGGCCGCCTGGCCATTTTGGCGGCCATGGAGAAGGGCAACCTCCGTCCGGAATCCGGCATGATCGAGGACGTCAGCAATTATTTCGTGCGGGCCATGAAATGGCATCAGGACAACAGCATGAGTGCTGATGATGGCGTGCGCGCCGGCATCGAGAACCTACTGATTCCGGTTCCTCTGCCAAGCGGCGCGATACTGAATATTCGGCCCACGCTCGCTGGCGAACAGTCTGCCTCGTTTGGCGTCAATGCCGACAACGACGGCACGCGCATCAACATTGGCGTGGCCAAAGGCGTGAACTGTGCGCTC
>DATLHT010000193.1:0-5974 GCA_035539795.1 Burkholderiaceae bacterium | reverse complement strand
CCGACAACTTGGCGAGCGCCTGCAGATACGGCGCGGCGGCCTGCAGAAAGGCACTGTCACCCTGCACATACAGCGGCACGCGCTGCGCTGGCGAAATGTTCATCTCGCCGCGCAGATTGCGGCAGGCATCAACGAGGCCCTTCAGCTGGGCCACCCATTGTTCGGACGCGAGATCGATCTTCGACGGTTGCGACACCGGGTAGGCTTGCAACGCGAGCGTTTCACTACCATCGCCGCGCGCGCGGCCGGCGAGCGGCGCCACTTTCTGCCACAAGGCTTCGGTGATGAACGGAATGATCGGGTGCGCGAGGCGCAGTACGGTTTCCAGCACGCGCAGCAGGGTGCGCCGCGTGGCGCGCTGCTGGGCTTCGGTGCCGGTCTGGATCTGTACCTTGGCGAGTTCCAGATACCAGTCGCAGTACTCGTCCCAGACGAACTTGTAGAGCGCGCTGGCGATATTGTCGAAGCGGAAATCCGCGAAGCCCTTCTCGACATCGGCTTCCACGCGCTGCAGTAGCGAAACGATCCAGCGGTCCGCCTGCGAGAAGTGCAGGTAGCCTTCCGGGCCGCAATCGTGGTTGCATTCGCCGAGGCCGCAGTCCTTGCCTTCGGTGTTCATCAGCACGAAGCGCGTGGCGTTCCACAGCTTGTTGCAGAAATTGCGGTAGCCCTCGCAGCGCGCCAGGTCGAAGTTGATATTGCGGCCCAGCGTGGCCATCGAGGCAAAGGTAAAGCGCAGCGCGTCGGTGCCGAACGGCGCGATGCCGTCCGGAAATTCCTTGCGGGTCTTCTTGGCGATGCTGTCGGCCTGCTTGGGGTTCATCAGGCCGGAGGTGCGCTTGGCGACGAGCGAGTCGAGGTCGATGCCGTCGACCAGATCGATCGGATCGAGCGTATTGCCTTTCGACTTGCTCATCTTCTGGCCTTCGCCATCGCGCACCAGGCCGTGCACATACACGGTGTGGAACGGCACCTGACCGGTGAAGTGGCAGGTCATCATGACCATGCGCGCCACCCAGAAGAAGATGATGTCAAAGCCGGTGACCAGCACCGACGATGGCAGGAAGTGCTTCAGTTCCGGCGTCTGCTGAGGCCAGCCGAGCGAGGAGAAGGGCACCAACGCGGAGCTGAACCACGTGTCGAGTACGTCGTCGTCGCGCTTGAGCGCGCCAGTGTAGCCGGCGGCCTGAGCCTTGGCCTGGGCCTCGGCTTCCGTGCGGGCGACGAAGATTTCGCCGTTGTCGCCGTACCAGGCGGGAATCTGGTGGCCCCACCACAGCTGGCGCGAGATGCACCAGTCCTGGATATTCTCGAGCCACTGGTAATAGGTGGTGGTCCAGTTCTCCGGCACCATGCGGATGTCACCGCTGCGCACGGCGTCGAGCGCGGCTTCGGCAATCGATTTGCCAGGGCGGTACGCATTGTCCGCAGCTGGTTTGCTCATTGCCACGAACCACTGGTCGGTCAGCATCGGCTCGATCACCACGCCAGTGCGGTCGCCGCGCGGCACCATCAGCTTGTGCGGCTTGACCTCGGCCAGCAGGCCCTGGGCGTCGAGATCGGCGACGATCTGCTTGCGCGCTGCAAAGCGGTCCATGCCCTGGTAGGCGGCCGGCGCATCGGCGCTGATCTTGGCGTCGAGCGTCAGGATGCTGATCTGCGGCAGACCGTGGCGCTGACCTACGGCGTAGTCGTTGAAATCGTGCGCGGGCGTGACCTTGACCACGCCAGTGCCGAACTCACGGTCCACGTAGTCATCGGCAATCACCGGGATCGCGCGATCGCACAGCGGCAGCGTGACCTGCTTGCCGATCAGGTGTGCGTAGCGTTCGTCTTCAGGGTGGACCATTACCGCCACGTCGCCGAGCATGGTTTCGGGGCGGGTGGTCGCCACGGTCAAGTGCGTCAGGCCCTTGAGGGTATCGGTCTCCACGAGCGGGTAGCGGATGTGCCACAGGCTGCCGTCCTCTTCCTCGCTGACCACTTCGAGGTCGGACACGGCGGTGCCGAGCACCGGGTCCCAGTTGACCAGACGCTTGCCGCGATAGATCAGGCCCTGTTCATACAGGCGCACGAACACCTCGACCACCGACGACGACATGCGTTCGTCCATGGTGAAGTACTCGCGCGACCAGTCGATGGAAGCGCCCAGGCGGCGGATCTGGCCTGTGATGGTGGAGCCCGACTGTTCCTTCCACTCCCACACCTTCTCGACAAACTTCTCGCGACCGAGGTCGTGGCGCGATACCTTCTGCGCATCGAGCTGGCGCTCCACCACGATCTGCGTGGCAATGCCCGCATGGTCCGTGCCCGGCAGCCACAGCGTGTTCGCACCCATCATGCGCGCATGGCGCGTCAGGCCGTCCATGATGGTCTGGTTGAAGGCGTGTCCCATGTGCAGCGTGCCCGTGACGTTGGGCGGCGGCAACTGGATGGAGAAATCGGGCTTGCCGTCGTCGAGCGTGGGCGTGGCAATGCCGCGTTTTTCCCATTCAGGGCCCCAATGGGCCTCGATGTTGGCGGGTTCAAAGCTTTTGGCGAGAGACTGGTCTTCTGTGGTCATGCTGCGCAAGGGAGGAGATTCGGCTGAATCGTTAATTATAGGGGATTGCCATGATGGACACCCGGTTGTATCCGTTTGCCACCGGGTGATGTGATATTCATCCTGCCATCAGCCTAGCCGCGTGCCTTGCAGCAGGCCAGCCAGGTCTGCGGATTGCGCAGGTGTGCGCACCGATGCCGACGGTATAAGCCGCAGTATGACCCGGTATGGAGCGGCTGCGATCCCTGGCTCGGTATAATCGGGCCATTCACCGGACACCCCTGCGCATGACCGATCTGCTTGCCAACCTGAATCCCGAACAACTTGCCGCCGTAACACTGCCGGCCGAACCGGCGCTGATCCTGGCGGGGGCGGGCAGCGGCAAGACACGGGTGCTGACGACCCGTATCGCATGGCTGATCCAGACCGGGCAGGTGTCGCCTGCCGGTCTGCTGGCCGTCACGTTTACCAACAAGGCGGCCAAGGAAATGCTGGCGCGCCTGACCGCGATGTTGCCGATCAATACCCGCGGCATGTGGGTCGGCACCTTCCACGGGCTGTGCAACCGCATGCTGCGTGCGCATTTCCGCGACGCTGGCCTGCCGCAGGGTTTCCAGATCCTGGATACGCAGGACCAGCAATCGGCCATCAAGCGCCTGCTCAAGTCGTTGAATGTGGACGATGAGAAGTATCAGCCGCGCACCGTGCAGAACTTCATCAATAGCGCCAAGGAGCAGGGCCTTCGGCCGGACAAGGTGGAGGCGCATGATCCGTTCAACCGCCGCCTGGTCGAGCTGTATATCGCCTACGACGCGCAGTGCCAGCGCGAGGGCGTGGTCGATTTCGCCGAACTGCTGCTGCGGTGCTATGAACTGCTGACGTTCAATGCGGCGATCCGCGATCACTATCAGCGGCGTTTCAGCCACATCCTGGTGGACGAGTTCCAGGATACCAACGTGCTGCAGTATGCCTGGCTCAAGCTGCTCGCAGGCCATGGCCACAACGCTGCCGGGCCACAGCCCAATGCCGTATTCGCGGTGGGCGACGACGACCAGAGCATCTATGCCTTCCGTGGGGCTAATGTGGGCAATATGACGGACTTCGAACGCGAGTTCCAGGTGCGGCACATGATCAAGCTCGAGCAGAACTATCGCTCGCACGGCAATATTCTCGATACTGCTAATCACCTGATCTCCCACAACGCGCGCCGTCTCGGCAAGGATCTGCGTACCGATGCCGGCCACGGCGAGCCGGTGCGTGTGTATCAGGCTGGCACGGATGCGCTGGAAGCCGGCTGGATGGTGGAAGAGATCAAGGACCTCATTGCCAGCGGCATGCTGCGCTCCGAGATCGCGCTGCTCTACCGCAGCAATGCGCAGTCGCGCATCATCGAGCATGCGCTGTTTTCGTCTGGCATTCCGTACCGCGTGTATGGCGGGCTGCGCTTCTTCGAGCGGGCCGAAGTCAAGCATGCGCTGGCTTACCTGCAGTTGCTGGAGAATCCGGAGAACGATTCGGCCTTCGGGCGCGTCGTGAATTTCCCCACGCGCGGCATCGGCGCGCGCTCGATCGAGCAGCTGCAGGATGCGGCACGCATGGCCAATTGCCCGCTGTTCCGCGCCGTGGCCTACGTGCCCGGCAAGGCCGGCAACAGTCTCGGCAATTTCGCACGCCTGATCGAGCAGATGCGTGCCGACACGCGCCATATGACCTTGCCGGAAACGGTCGAGCATGTGATCCACGCCAGTGGCCTGATCACGCACTACCAGTCCGAGAAGGAAGGACAGGATCGCATCGAAAACCTGCAGGAACTGGTGACGGCCGCGCAGGCCTTCGTCGGCGAAGAAGGGTATCGACTCGATGCGCCGGCCTTTGCCTTGCCGCTACGGGAGGGTGATGCCACGCCCGCCTTGCGTGACGAGAGCGAGGGCGAGGCTGGCATAACGGTTATCAGCGACGCGCTGACGGCCGAGATGACGCCGATCGTCGCCTTCCTGACGCACGCCTCGCTCGAGTCGGGCGATAACCAGGCCCAGGTCGGGCAGGATGCGGTGCAAATGATGACGGTCCATGCGGCCAAGGGCCTCGAGTTCAATGTGGTCTTCATCACCGGCCTGGAGGAAGGGCTGTTCCCGCACGAGAACAGCATGCTTGATCCGGGCGGCCTGGAAGAAGAGCGGCGGCTGATGTACGTGGCGATCACGCGTGCCCGCCAGCGGCTGTACATGTCCTTCGCGCAGAGTCGTATGCTGCATGGACAGACGCGTTACCACATCCGCTCGCGTTTCTTCGATGAGTTACCGGAGCACACGCTCAAATGGCTGACGCCGCAGCAGCAGAGTTACGCGCAGCAGCGTGTTGGCGCCTCAGGCGGCGCATCGGGTGGTTGGGGGCGCGACTGGTTCAAGCGTCCTGACGAGGTGGCATACACCGGCACCAAGCCGACTGGTGGCATGGATACCGGTAACGGCTATGCCGATGCCAAGCGCAGCGAAAAGACTGGTTTCCGCGTGGGGCAGTCGGTATTCCACAACAAGTTTGGCGAAGGCAAGATCGTCGCACTGGAGGGTGAAGGGCAGGACGCGCGTGCCCAGATCAAGTTCAAGCGGCACGATACCAAGTGGCTGGCGCTCGGTATTGCCAAGCTCGATCCGATCGACTGAGCGCCGTCACGGACAGCACGCAAAAAAAAGCCCCGCACAGGCGGGGCTTTTTCATGGTGAATCGTACAGGCGTCGCGGCGGGTGTGGCGGGACCGCCGCAGCTCAGCCGAGCCGCATCTCCCGCCTGTACCACTCATGGAAGTGCTGCATGCCGTCTTCCATGGGCGACTGGTAAGGGCCCACCTCGTTGACACCGCGCGCCATGAGAATGGCCCGGCCAGCATCCATGCGCTCGGCGATCTCGTCGTCTTCGATGCAGGTTTCCATGTACGCGGCGCGCTCGGCCTCGACGAATTCGCGCTCGAACAGCACGGCTTCCTCGGGGTAGTAAAACTCCACGACGTTGCGCGTCTTGCGCGGGCCCATGGGGTGGAGCGTCGACACCACCAGCACATTGGGATACCACTCCACCATGATGTTGGGGAAGTAGGTCAGCCAGATCGCGCCCTGCTTGGGCAGCTCGCCACGGTTGAAGTGCATGATCGCGTCATGCCACTTCTTGTAGGCCGGCGTGCCGGGACGGCGCAGGCCGGCGTTCAGGCCGACGGTCTGCACGCTGTACCAGTCGCCGAACTCCCACACCAGGTCGTCGCAGGTCACGAAATTGCCGAGGCCGGGATGGAAGGGCTCGACGTGGTAGTCCTCCAGATAGACCTCGATGAAGGTCTTCCAGTTGTAGTTGCAGTCGTGCACCTCGACGTGGTCGAGCATGTAACCGCTGAAGTCGAGGTCCTTGGCCACGCCCAGGCGCGCGAGGTCTGCACGCACG
>DATLHT010000192.1:0-9886 GCA_035539795.1 Burkholderiaceae bacterium | reverse complement strand
CGTCGGCAGCCGTCGTTTGCGGCGCTCACCAAGGTTTACGAGGCCGAAGTAGAGCTCGCTGCAGCGACGCCGGCAAACGTTGAATCCACACCCGACGCAACTGTCACCGCCAGTGAAGATTTGGTCGTGGCACGCGATTTGTTGAAACAAAGGACCCGTAATCTCGCGCGGTATACCTGTCACGAGTGCGGGTTCCGGGCGCGGCTGTTTTACTGGCAGTGTCCGGGCTGCAACCGCTGGGAAACGTATGCACCTCGCCGCGCCGAAGTGGCGGCTTCAGGGGGCGCCAGCATGTAGCCGTGCGCGGCCAGCCGTGCCGCCGTACTGCGTGACAGTTCCAGTTGATCAACAGGAGCGCGCGCATGAAAATCACGGTGATCGGAAGTGGCTACGTCGGGCTGGTGACGGCCGCCTGTCTGGCAGAGGTCGGCAACGATGTGTTTTGTCTCGATCTCGATGCCCGCAAGGTGGCATCGCTGAGCGAGGGACAGGTGCCGTTCCATGAGCCGGGCCTGGCGGATCTCGTGATCCGCAATCATACGGCTGGCCGCCTGCGTTTTTCGACCGATGCGGCTGCAAGCGTGGCGCATGGCGAAGTCCAGTTTATCGCGGTGCACACGCCGCCCGACGAAGATGGTGGGGCCGATCTGCAGCATGTCCTAGCCGCTGCTGAGAATATCGGGCGGCATATGGATGGCTTCCGCGTTGTCGTCAACAAATCCACCGTCCCGGTCGGGACCGCTGCTAAAGTCCGCGAGGCCATCCGCCGCACCCTTGCTGAGCGCGGCCTCGAAGATCTGGAGTTCGCCGTGCTCTCCAACCCCGAGTTTCTCAAGGAAGGGGCCGCTGTCGAGGATTTCATGCGGCCGGACCGCATCGTCCTGGGCTGCGAAGGCGACATGCTCGGGCGCCATGCCAAGTCAGTCATGCGCATGCTCTATGCGCCATTCAACCGGCATCACGAGCGTACCTTCTACATGGACGTGCGTTCGGCCGAATTCACCAAGTACGCGGCTAACTCCATGCTTGCCACGCGGATTTCCTTCATGAACGAAATGGCCAATCTTGCCGATGCGGTGGGCGCGGACATTGAATCCGTACGGCTCGGGATAGGCTCCGATCCGCGCATTGGCTACAGCTTTCTCTACGCCGGCGCAGGGTATGGTGGCTCGTGCTTTCCCAAGGATGTGCGCGCCTTGATCCGTACTGGAGAAGAACACGGCACGCCGATGCGGGTACTGCAGAGCGTGGTGGAAGTGAATCACATGCAACGCCGGCTGCTGGCAAAAAAAATCGTCAGCAGGCTGGGCGAGGACCTCAGCGGGTGTACGATTGCCGTCTGGGGATTGGCCTTCAAGCCGAATACTGACGATCTGCGTGAAGCGCCAAGCCGCGACCTGATTGGCGACCTGATACGGCGCGGCGCGACGGTGCGCGTGCACGATCCCGTGGCGCTCGAGGTGGCGCGGCAGGTGCTCGCGCAGGATCTGGCCGATGTGCCCGATGCCATGGAGCGTCTGCACTTTTGCGATAATGCGATGCTTGCGCTGGCCGGCGCCCATGCACTGGCCATCGTTACGGAATGGAAGGCTTTCCAGAGTCCGGATCTCGGCGAGATGAAGCGGCAGTTGCAGGCGCCGCTGATCTTCGATGGCCGGAACCTGTACGAGCCCGATGCCATGCGGCATTCGGGATTTGAATATCATGCGATCGGGCGCAGCGGTACGGCCACGCGGTGCTAGCGGGCGACGCCGGGGCCCGATCGCCAGTGTCCGCGTCGATATGCGGCCGGACAGACGATTGTCGGAGTCACATGAATACACGCGCCCTTGCACCTCAACAGACTGACCAGGCCCGCATTCTCGTCGTCGGCGATGTGATGCTCGACCGTTACTGGTTTGGCGACGTCGACCGCATTTCGCCGGAAGCCCCGGTGCCGGTGGTGCAGGTCAAGCGTAGCGAGGAGCGGCTTGGCGGGGCGGCCAACGTGGCACGCAATGCCGCGGCGCTGAAGGCACAAGCCAGTCTGCTCGGGGTGATCGGTGACGACGAGCCCGGCAGCACGCTCGAAAAACTGCTGCAGGCAGGTCACGTGCGTTCGCATCTCAAGCGCGACGCGAGCGTGGCCACGATCATCAAGCTGCGCGTGCTGGCGCGCCAGCAGCAGTTGCTGCGGGTCGACTTCGAAGCGCCGCCGGCCAACGAGGTACTGGCCAGTGTCCTGGAGCGATACCAGTCACTGCTCGGCGACTGCAATACGGTGGTGCTGTCCGACTACGGCAAGGGCGGACTCACGCACGTCACGCGCATGATCGAGATGGCGCGCCGCGCTAATGTGCCGGTATTGGTCGACCCCAAGGGCGACGACTATGCGCGTTATCGTGGCGCTACCATCATCACGCCGAACCGCGCGGAGATGCGCCAGGTGGTCGGTACCTGGAAAACCGAAGCAGACCTGACGATCCGCGCGCAGAACCTGCGTCGTGAACTGCAGCTTACCGCGCTCCTGCTGACGCGCTCCGAAGAGGGCATGACGCTCTACACCGAAAACGAGGTGCTGCAGGTGTCGGCGCATGCACGTGAAGTCTATGACGTCTCCGGTGCAGGCGATACCGTCATTGCCACGCTGGCTACCATGCTTGGCGCTGGTGTGCCGTTGAAGGAGGCGGTGCAGTACGCTAACCGCGCCGGCGGTATCGTGGTCGGCAAGCTCGGTACGGCTGTCGTCACCGCCGACGAGCTGTTCTCATCCGAGGCAGCGTAAAATACAGGGCGTCCCGGAGCCCGAGGGGCGTTCTATCCATTAGATGCTTACATCATGACCATCATCGTTACCGGCGCCGCCGGCCTTATCGGCAGCAATCTTGTCAAAGGTCTCAATGACCGTGGCGAAACGCAGATCGTGGCTGTCGACAATCTCACCCGCGCCGACAAATTTCGGAATCTCGTGGATTGCGAAATCGCCGACTACCTCGACAAGAACGAGTTCCTCGCGCGCTTTTCCAAGGGCGAATTCGGCCGCGTGCGTGCGGTGTTCCATGAGGGCGCCTGCTCCGACACCATGGAGACCGATGGCCGCTACATGATGGAGAACAATTACCGCTATACGCGCACCCTGATGGACGCATGTCTCGACCAGGGCACGCAGTTCCTCTATGCCTCCTCCGCGGCAACGTATGGCGGTTCGGAAACCTTCCGTGAAGAGCGCGAGTTCGAGCGACCGCTGAATGTCTACGGCTACTCCAAGTTCTTGTTCGACCAGGTTGTGCGCCAGACCCTGCCGCATGCACATTCGCAGATCGTCGGCTTCCGCTACTTCAATGTCTACGGGCCGCGCGAAGCCCACAAGGGACGCATGGCGTCGGTGGCGTTCCATAACTTCAACCAGTTTCGTGCTGATGGCATCGTCCGGCTGTTTGGCGAATACGGCGGCTACGGGCCAGGTGCGCACCTCCGCGACTTCGTTTCGGTCGAGGACGTGGTCAAGGTCAATCTTTTTTTCCTCGATCACCCGGAGAAGTCGGGCATCTTCAATCTCGGCTCTGGCCGCGCGCAACCGTTCAATGACATCGCCAGCACGGTGGTCAATACCCTGCGCGAGAGCGAAGACAAACCACGCCTGTCGCTACATGACATGGAGCAGGAAGGGCTGCTGGAATACATCAAATTCCCCGACGCCCTGCGTGGCAAATACCAGTGCTTCACACAGGCCGACCTGAGCCGGCTGCGCGAGGCGGGGTATACCGAACGCTTCCTCACCGTCGAGGAAGGCGTCGCACGCTACGTGCGCTGGATGCTTGAGCAGCCGGCTTGACCGGCCGGCCTGCCACACGATCCAACACTTCCTTCTGCATTTGTGCCATCTGTGCAGTGTCGCCGCGCGTTCGCAAGGGACACTGTGGAATGCCAGCTGCTGGTCATCCTGTGACTTGAGCGACTGACGCGCGGCATGCTCCTGCAATCCCTGGTCCTTGGTGTTCCCGCGGCTGTCCGTTGTTGCCTCCACGCTACGTGCTGCCATGACGCGCACGATCTCCTGATCACGGTGTCTTTCTGGGCCTGTGTGAACTTATGTTGCGACTGTGATTGCAGCGGTCCCGCGTGGCTATGATGAGTCCGCTGCGCCATGCATCGGGCAGGCAGACGATGCATGTTTCCTGCGCAGCGATTCCTTCTTGAGGAGAGCGTGATGCTGAAGAAAATGCTGGTGGCAGTGGCAGTCTCGTGCGCAACGCTGGGTAGCGCGTGGGCTGCGGTCGACGTCAATACCGCCGATCAGGCGGCGCTGGAAACGGTGCGCGGCGTTGGACCGGCACGTGCCGCTGCCATCATCGATGCCCGTACCAAGGGCGGACCGTTCAAGGACGGCGCGGACCTCGCTACA
The DNA here is from genome assembly GCA_035539795.1 of Burkholderiaceae bacterium. GTDB lineage: Bacteria > Pseudomonadota > Gammaproteobacteria > Burkholderiales > Burkholderiaceae > Imbroritus. The sequence continues at coordinate 5,502 of DATLHT010000192.1, read as the reverse complement.
CGGGTCGATGGCATTGGCCCGAAATCGGTCACCAAGCTCGAGGAAGCCGGCCTGTCGTACGGCAAGGCAACACCTGCTGCAGTGGCAAAAAAGGGTGCCGAGAAGGGGACGGTGCAGGCGAAGGCCAAGTCCGAGCCCAAGAAGTAAGCTGTCCCGTGCGTGCGCGGCATTCTCTCCGGAGGCGCGCACGCCGCTGCCAGGCTGGCGGCGCCATACACCGTTGGCCGCTCTGCATTACAATGCGATCACAGACTCTGTCGGATCGCCATGACTTACAAGACCATCGAAGACACCATCGGCAATACCCCGCTCGTTGCGCTGCAGCGTATCCCCGGGGCGCATCTGCGTGAACGCGGCAATATCATCCTCGGCAAGCTCGAAGGCAACAATCCCGCGGGATCGGTCAAGGACCGGCCGGCCCTGTCGATGATCGCGGCCGCAGAGGCGCGCGGCGACATCAAGCCGGGCGATACGCTGATTGAGGCCACGTCTGGGAATACTGGCATCGCGCTGGCTATGGTGGCCGCCGTCCGCGGCTACAAGATGGTGCTCATCATGCCGGAAGACCTCAGCGTCGAGCGTCAGCAGAGCATGGCGGCCTATGGCGCGCAGATCATTCTGACGCCAGTCAAGGGCGGCATGGAATACGCACGTGATCTGGCCGACACGATGCAGCGCGAAGGCAAGGGTGTCATCCTCGACCAGTTCGCCAATCCGGATAATCCGGCTGCGCACTATCATGGCACGGGTCCCGAGATCTGGCGCGAGACCGAAGGGCGGGTTACACACTTCGTTTCCGCCATGGGTACGACCGGTACCATCACCGGTGTGTCGCGCTACCTGAAAGAACAGAATTCCGCTGTCCAGGTGATCGGCGCACAGCCGATGGAGGGCTCGCGTATTGCCGGTATCCGCAAGTGGCCGGAAGAGTATCTGCCGAAGATTTACGATCCGAGCTATGTCGATCGCATCGAGCTGGTCAGCCAGGCCGACGCCGAGCACATGGCACGCCGCCTGGCGCGGGAAGAAGGGATCTTTTGCGGTATCTCGGCAGCCGGCGCCCTGTGCATCGCCCTGCAGGTGGCCGAACAAGTGGAAAACGCCACGATCGTCTTTATCGTGTGCGATCGCGGTGACCGCTATCTGTCTACGGGTGTGTTCCCGGTCTGATCCGGCTCTGGGAGCCGCTCAGCGGTCTCCATCAAGAATCTGCACCGGGGGGACCTGCGTAGAGGTTGGCTGCATGGCGGGACGCGTCCCGCCATGCGCTCAGTGTATCCGACGCGTGCCGGGCATCCAACGTACCAACGGGGCGCTGCCCGTGCTGTGCCGTAGCGGGTCTAGACCGGTGCGGTCGCCTTGACTGCCTGCCCGAGGTCATACACCGCCTGGGCATAGAAGAAGCTGCGGTTGTAGCGCGTCAGCACGTAGAAGTTGCGCAGGCCCAGCTTGTACTCCACTGGCCGGCCCGGCGAGGGCAGGTCGACCACGAGCACGCTGGTCTGGCTTTCGGCCCGCACATCCACCGGTGAAGCAAGGCGTAGCCCGGCCGTCACGAACTGGTCGAGCGTGCGCTGCGGATAGGGCTCGCCATCGGCGCCGGCAGCGGCCACGCCCCGACTGCCTTCATCCTGTGCGATATCCCACACCACCGGGCGTCCCGGTTCCCAGCCATGCATTTGGAGAAAACGTGCCACGCTGCCGATGGCATCGGTCGGGCTGTTGCGCAGGTCGATACGGCCGTCACCGTCGAAATCCGTCGCATAGGCGCGAATACTGGTCGGCATGAACTGCGGAATACCGATGGCGCCCGCGTAAGAGCCGAGCACCGAGAACGGATCCATGCGGCTGTCGCGGCACCAGAGCAGGAAATCTTCCAGCTGACCGAGGAACATCTTGCTGCGCGCTTCGCGGTTCGGCGTGTCGGGATAATCGAAGGCCAGTGTCGCCAGGGCATCCATGACCCGAAAGTTGCCGGTATCGCGGCCATAGATCGTCTCGACGCCGATGATGCCGACAATGACTTCCGCCGGCACGCCGTACTCGGCTTCGGCGCGCCGCAGAGTGGCGTCGTGCTGCTGCCAGAAGCGCCGGCCGGCATTGATGCGGATCGGCTCGACAAAGCGCGAGCGATATACTGCCCAGTTCTTGCGTGCCGGGCTGGCCGCCGGCATGATCAGCCGCGCCACCGTGGCCGAATAGACGGTGCTGGCGAATAGCGTGTCGAGCGCCACGCGATCATAGCCATGCTGGCTTACCATGCGTGCCGCGAAAGCCTGCACCTGCGGGTTGTTGCGATAGCGGTCGGGGACGATTTCTTCCTCCTGCCCGCGGCGCTGGGCCAGCGCGGCAGGGGGCATGCCCAGCAGGGACAGGGCCGTGCCCATCAGTGTCGCGCCTAGCAGAGGACGTCGTAGCGAGCACGGCGGGGAGTCGAGGTCGGAGTGTTCGGGGTGCAGGTGATCAGTCATGATGGTCCGCAAAAGTGACGATCCAGTATAGCGGATCGATATGACCCCATGCAGCGCTCCGTCGCTCGATCGATGACATCCTTGGCTCAATACCTGTGTAGTTGCACGTCCACGCGCCGGTCAGGGCGGCGCGCTGACGCCACAGGCCTATTGTGATAGCAGCTGTGCTACCGTAGCGGTTGGAGACACAGCATCCGCGACGAGATGGCCACAGGCTTTTATTCCCACCCGGTATTCCTGCAACACGAAATGGGCGAACACCATCCGGAGTGCCCGGATCGCCTGCGCGCTATCGAAGACCAGTTGATTGCCAGCCGCGTGGATGCCTTTCTCGAACATCGCAGCGCGCCGGCAGCGACCGATGCGCAACTGGCCCTCGTGCATACGCCCGCGTTCATCGCTGAACTCGACGCGCGCAGTCCAGCACAGGGCTACGCGATGATCGATCCCGATACCATCATGAATCCGCATACCCGCGACGCCGCGCGGCACGCGGCTGGCGCCGCCATCGCCGCCACGGACGCGGTGCTGGCCGGTGAACTGGACAACGCTTTCTGCAGCGTGCGCCCTCCGGGCCATCACGCCGAGCCGGCGCGCGCCATGGGGTTCTGCTTCTACAACAACATCGCGATTGCGGCGCGGCATGCGCTCGACCATCACGGGCTGGCGCGTGTCGCCGTGATCGATTTCGATGTGCACCACGGCAATGGCACCGAAGCTGCCTTCCGTGACGATCCCCGCGTCCTGATGTGCGGGATCTTCCAGCATCCGTTCTATCCCTATAGCGGGGCCGATTGCGATGCCCCCAACATACTTAATACACCGCTGCCAGCCTATACGAAGGGCGAGCGTGTCCGCGAAATCGTCGAGACCGTGTGGTTGCCAAATCTGCGCGCCTTTGCGCCGGAGATGCTGTTCATCTCCGCCGGCTTCGATGCGCACCGCGAAGACGATATGGGCTTGCTGGGGCTGGTCGAGGCGGACTATGCATGGATAACCGGGCAGTTGCTGGAAATTGCCCGCGAATGCGCGCACGGCCGTGTCGTGAGCTGCCTCGAGGGGGGCTACAACCTGAGCGCGTTAGGCCGCTCCGTGGTTGCCCATCTCAAGGTGCTTGCGGAAGGTTGAGCATCGCCGTTCTCCGTCCACGTCCATGGGCGCCGGATCAAGCGCTCGGCGCGTCTCCGCGTGCTTCCACGTCCCTCGCCACCGATTCGAGGATTCGCTCCAGTATCCTCCCAGTCAACATGCTAAGCTTTCTGCAGCCTTCCGGTCGGAGAGGTCTGCTTGCATCGGCGGCGGTGCGCGGTCAGCCATCAGGCCCTCGACTTTTCTATAAATAGAACGATCGTTCGTAAAATGATGCTGCATCGCCGCAAGATGCGTATAATGGCTGCGGTAAAAAAGTTTCGCATCTCAAAAACTGTGGAGTGAGCGCATGAAAGTACTGGTCGCAGTCAAGCGCGTCGTCGATTACAACGTCAAGGTCCGCGTGAAATCCGACGGCACTGGCGTCGATATCGCCAACGTCAAGATGAGCATGAACCCCTTCGATGAAATCGCCGTCGAAGAAGCCGTGCGCCTGAAGGAAGCCGGTGTCGTGACTGAAGTCATCGCCGTGTCCGTTGGCCCGACGCAATGCCAGGAAACGCTGCGCACCGCCATGGCCATCGGCGCGGACCGGGGCATCCTGGTCGAGTCCAACGAAGAAATGCAGCCGCTCGCCGTGGCCAAGGTGCTCAAGGCCCTGGTCGACAAGGAGCAGCCGCAACTGGTGATCCTCGGCAAGCAGGCCATCGACGACGATGCCAACCAGACCGGCCAGATGCTGGCTGCGCTCGCCAACTTGCCGCAAGCCACGTTCGCCTCCAAGGTCGTCGTCGCCGACGGCAAGGCCAGCGTCACGCGTGAAGTGGATGGCGGTCTTGAAACCGTATCGATCACGCTGCCGGCGGTCGTGACGACCGACCTGCGCCTGAACGAGCCGCGTTACGTGACGCTGCCGAATATCATGAAAGCCAAGAAGAAACAGCTCGATACGCTCAAGCCGGAAGAACTCGGCGTCGACGTCGCGCCGCGTCTCAAGACGCTCAAGGTGGCCGAACCGCCGAAGCGTACCGCTGGTGTGATGGTGCCGGACGTGAAGACGCTGGTGGAAAAACTGCGCAACGAAGCCAAAGTGATCTGAGCGGAGACCGAATATGACTGCACTCGTTATTGCTGAACACGACAATCAAGCTCTCAAGGCCGCAACCCTGAACACCGTGGCCGCTGCCGCCCAGTGCGGCGGCGAAGTCCACGTGCTGGTTGCCGGCGCGGGTTGCGATGCCGCTGCCCAGGCCGCCGCCCAGATCGCTGGCGTGACCAAGGTGCTGGTGGCTGATGCCCCGTACTTTGCCGACGGCCTCGCCGAGAATGTCGCCGCCCAGGCTCTGGCCGTCGCCGGCGGTTATAGCCACATCCTGGCGCCCGCCACGGCCTACGGCAAGAACATTCTGCCGCGCGTTGCCGCCAAACTCGATGTCGCCCAGATCTCGGAGATCTCCAAAGTCGATTCGCCCGATACTTTCGAGCGCCCGATCTACGCGGGCAATGCCATCGCCACCGTGCAATCGTCGGATGCCGTCAAGGTCATTACCGTGCGCGGCACGGCCTTTGATGCCGCGGCCGCGACCGGTGGTTCGGCGACTGTCGAGAAGATCGCTGCTGCCCCTGACGCTGGCGTCTCGCAGTTCGTCTCGCGTGAACTGACGAAGAGCGACCGTCCGGAACTCACGGCTGCCAAGGTCATCGTTTCCGGTGGACGTGGTGTGGGCTCGGGCGAGAACTACACCAAGGTGCTGACTCCGCTGGCCGACAAGCTCAACGCGGCGATGGGCGCTTCGCGCGCCGCGGTCGATGCGGGCTTCGTGCCGAACGATTACCAGGTCGGCCAGACTGGCAAGATCGTCGCGCCGCAGGTCTATTTCGCGATCGGCATCTCGGGCGCGATCCAGCATCTCGCCGGCATGAAGGATTCGAAGACGATCGT
>DATLHT010000191.1:0-13635 GCA_035539795.1 Burkholderiaceae bacterium | reverse complement strand
TATCTGCAGATCGCCATCGACAAGACCGCGGGCCCCGACGAGCATGAGGCGTGGCGCTGGCTGCGCAGCGCCATCGCCAGCCACCAGGCTGCCATGGCGGTGGTACGCGATGCTTCGGCCATCCAGAAGCAGGCCCGGGAGCAGAAGTCATGACAGCCGTGCTCACCAGTGTCCGCAGTCTCGAGGAAGCCCGCGACGCCGCCCGTGCCGGGGCCGACATGATCGATCTCAAGGAGCCGCGTGCCGGTGCACTCGGCGCCTTGCCGACGACGGTCGTGCGCGAAGTGGTGGAAGTCATGCGCGCCGAACATCCGGCACTGCTGCTGAGCGCCACGGTCGGTGACCTGGAAGCGGCGGCGCTGGCGGAGATGGAAGCCATGGCCGACGCCATCGGGGCCTGCGGCGTCGATTACGTGAAGGTCGGCATCGCCCCCGGCATGCACGGGCATGCGGCGCTCGACCATCTGGCGACGCTGCCGTGGCGCATCGTTCCGGTGCTGCTGTGTGACGAGGGGCTCGACATGGCCCTGGTCGAGCATGCCTGCACGCTGGCGTTTCCCGCCGTGATGGCTGACACCGCGCGCAAGCACGCGGGCAGCCTGTTCGATTGCGTGCCGGAAAGCGATCTGCGTACGATGGTGGAACAGGCGCGCGGCTGCGGCCTGCAGGTGGGACTGGCTGGCGCGCTGCGGCCCGATGATCTGCCGCAACTGCGGGCGCTGGCGCCGGATTTTGCCGGCTTCCGCAGTGCACTGTGCGTGGCCGGCCGCGACAGCCGGCTCGATCCGGCGCGTGTGCTGCAGGTGAAGCAAGGGCTGCAGGGAACGCCGTCGCACATGCTGCCCCAGCAACAACGCGGAGTGGAAGTCACGTTCTAGCGTTGTGCCGCGTTATCGCCTGCCATGCTGCACGCGTTGAGACAGCCCGCGCTCGGCGCCAGCAGTTCGCGCATGGTCGCCAGATCGCCTTTGTGCAGCACGTCGACCGGATACGGCACATCGGCCGTGAAACGCATGAAGCTGGGGTCGACTATCTCGCGGTCGGCATAGGCTTCGATCGGCGTGCCCGGTCGCATCGATGACGCCAGCGGCGATGATTTGACGAGGATCAGCCGCTCGGCGTTGAGGCGATTCGAAAGCCATGCTGCAATGCTGTCGGACGTGACATCCCAGTTGGTCATCTCGTCCGGCGCTTCGCGCAACAGGGGAAATGGCGCCCACAGCGCCACGCCGGCGTTGCGCAGGACCTTGCGCACGCTGTCGTCGTCGACCGCCAGCGACAGCCCGGGATACAAGCCCTGCATCATCATGGCGTATTGCACCATGGCCAGTACCGCCATATTGTGTGCAACCAGATCGTTGAAACGCCACTGAGTCTGGTAATCGCGCACCTGATCCGCAAACCCGCCGCCACCCGGCACCACCACCACGCGACCGCCGCCCTGCTCGCTCAGCAGTTTCAGCCATTCGCGCAGCAGCGGGTCACGACCCAGGCTGCCGCCGATCTTCACGACCCACATACTGCCTCCTCTCCTGTTCCTTCCATGGTGCCTGCTGCAACCGGCTGGCTCGCCGGCTTGTCGCTGTCCCGTACAGCGCGCTGCGCGTCATACAACAGCGCCACCGCCGCGCTCGGCGCGCACACGCGCGCCCACAGCGCATGCGCAGAATGCAGACGCAGAACTTTCTCGAATGTCAGACACGGCACGCCCACGCGTTGCGCCAGTTCACGTGCCAGGAAATGGCCGCAGCCCGCGGCCACCAGCGGCGCGCTAGCCACGCCGCCGCGGGCGGCATGTACCTCCAGTACGCGCCGCAGATTGTCTTCCAGCTCCGCCAGCTGTGCCTCGCGCCAGGCATCGGCGAAGGCCCGCCACGCGGTATTGCCAGCCTCGCGTGCATCCATCCCGATCATGCGTGCCAGGCGCTGGCGTGTCGCCGCGAGTGTCTTGGCGCCGCCATCGGCAGGCGGATGCGGATCGTGCTCCGCCGGCAGTTCGCCGGTCAGGCGATACACATCGGCGGTGGTGGCGAACAGCTCGTTCATCACGTTGTACGCCACGCCGTTGAATGCGATGCGCCGGGTCAGCGCACACAGCGGCGTGCGCGCCACGCCACTGTAGACCAGCTCGCCGGAGGCAAGCCGGCCGGCGTCGTCCTGGCCCTGCGCCACTACTGCGCCGGCGCAGATGGGAATGATGTCCGTGGTGGTGGTGCCGATATCGACCAGTACGGCATCCGGCACGCGGCTCGCCACGAGCTGTGCCGTGGCGCTCCAGTTGGCGGATGCCACCTGCAACCAGCCAGCCTCGACCGCCGCCTGGGCCAGCCAGCCCGCCGCGCCGGCATAGAAGCACACGCGCGGTCCGAACGCCTCGATCATCGCAGCCGCCAGTGCCACGACACCCGCCTGGCGATGCGGAAACAGGTCGGCCATTTCCCCGGTCATGGTCACCGCATGTTCGGCCGTGGCACAGTCGGGCCAGCGCACGCGCGCACGTGCCAACACATCCTGCAGGAAATTCAGTCCCTGCCACAACGGACAGGGCCACTGCGCGATATCGATAACCTCGCCGTCGCACAGGCGCGTGGCCTTGACGTTGGCGCCACCGAGATCCCAACCGATGACGATGCGCGGCTGCTTGTCACTGATCATGCGAGGCTCCATCTACCAGCATCTCCGCCGCGACCTGGTGCGCCGCCAGCATCTCGCGCGCCAGATTGCGCTGCAGCAGCGCCGACATGCCGACGTAGGCGCTGGTCACCCGCGGATTGACTTCGATCACCACCGGGCCGCGACGCGGATGCCAGACCATGTCGATGCCGACGAATCCAGCCAGGCCTGGCATGGCGTCGATCACGCGCTGGGCCAACTTGGTGATCCACTCGCCCGGAATACTCAGCAGCGCGATGGCATCGAGCGTGACACCGTCGTAGTGGACCTTGCCATCTTCGTCCACACGGATCTGCTGGCGATTGATGCTGAGAACCTCCATCTCACCGACGCCACCCGGCCCGCAGAGCAGCGAGACGCTCAGCGCCTCGCCTTCCACCCAGCGCTCCATCACCACTGCCTCGCCCGCCGCCATGCGTGCCGCTCGGGCCGTCCGTGCGGCATCGAAGGTGCGATAGCAATACGTGTCTTCCGCGCCTGCGCCGTGTTCCGGCTTGACCACCCAGCGCTGGCCGCGCGGCCCCGGTGGATCGCCGTCGCGCCATGGCAGGGTGGCAGCGATGCCGCTGGCGGCGAGATGTTCCGCAGTGGCCTGCTTGCTGGCTGCCAATGAAATCGCGGCGCCGCTGCACCCAAGCCAGCGCGCCGGATCGACGCTGTCGCACAGTCCCAGCAAGATGCCATCGAATTCGGGTGCCACGACCCACACCACATCATGACGCAGCGCCTCGCGCTGCACGAAGGTATACGGGCTTTCGCCTGGCGCCGGCGTACACAGCGTCAGGCCCGAGGCCGCCAGCCCCGGCAGTTCGCGCGCCGGTGCCGCGCACGTGATGCGCACATCCGCCATCGCCGCGAGGTCCGTCACCATGGCATCGCGCATGGCCCGCCCCTGCGCCAGCAATTCAGGTGTCGCCTCGGCCGCGCTACCGCTGATATATTCGTAGACGAACACCCGGGTCATACTATTTCTTCCATGCACATCATTCCTGTCATCGACCTGCTCGGCGGCCATGCCGTGCACGCCCGGCGCGGACAACGCGCGCACTACCAGCCAGTCGCCTCGCGCCTGTGCGAGGGTAGCGCACCGCACGACGTCGCCAGCGCCATGCTAACGTACTGCGCCGCCGATACGCTGTACATCGCCGATCTCGACGCCATCGGCGGCGGTCCAGTGCAGACCGGCGTGCTGCACGCGCTGCTCGACGCCCTGCCCGGCATCACCTGCTGGCTCGACGCAGGCTTTGCCAGCGCCGACGCCGCAGAGGCCGTGCTCGCCGCGCTCGGCCCGCACGCGCCCCGCGTGCTCCCGGTGTTCGGCAGCGAGTCGCTGGCCCGCACCTCGCCATTCACCCGCTTGCCACACGCCGTGCTGTCACTCGACCAGCGCGGCGGCGCGCCGCTCGGCGACGCCTACTGGTGGCAACAGGCCGACCGTTGGCCGCGCGATCTCATTGCCATGACACTCGACCAGGTTGGCGCCCTCAACGGTCCCGACCTCGGGATGCTAGCCCGCCTGCGCGCACTCGCCGGACCGGACCGCCGCATCATCGGCGCCGGCGGCATCCGCGATGCCGCCGACCTCCGGGCCGCTGCCGCGGCCGGCGCGCACGCCTGGCTGGTGGCCTCGGCCCTGCATGAACTGCGCATTCCGCCTGCCCGGCAGTCGTAACACGTTCCATGCCAGCCCTGCTGCAGCACAGCGAAAAGCCGCTCTATCCGGCCTCGAGGACGAAGCACCGGCGAGGTGGCGACACCCTCCGGCACCGGTCCGGCACCATCAGCGGATAAGCTGGCGCGGCCACCGGCGCGCCCCGGCCAGCAGTCGGGCTTGTCACCGGGGTGACAGGTTGCCTCAATCCGGCTGCACAGACTGTCTCGTTGCAGCGCACCAGAGGTCGCGGGGCGGCGTGTCCCGGATCCCCGCAGGCGGTACGGACATTGCGTCCCCGGCCCGTCCTGCGCACGGTGATGCCCGGTGCACAGCTGGCACAGGCTTTGCTCAACACGGGACATGAGCGCTCCAACGACCCCATCCAGCGCCACCGACCGCGTGGTGCGCCAGCCTTGGACCTGCCCGTTTTGCACCCTGCTGTGCGACAGCGTGGGCGTGACCACGGGCGAACAGTTGTCCCTGACAGGTGCCGAATGTCCGCGCGCCCGCGCGGCACTGGCAACTTTCCCGAGCCATCCGGCGGACGCCGTCGCGCTGGTCGATGGCCAGCCGGCCACCGCCGCCGAGGCGCTGGCAGCCGCCGCCGAACGTCTTTCGCACGCGCGCCAGCCGCTGTTCGGCGGACTTGCCACCGACGTGGCCGGGGCACGAGCCCTGTACACCCTTGCCAACCAGTGCGGTGCAATTCTCGACCACGCCCACGGCGCGGCCATGCTGCCGAGCCTGCGCAGCCTGCAGGACCGCGGCGCGTTCACAACCTCGCTGGCAGAAGTGCGCAACCGCGCCGACCTGATCCTGTGCATCGGCACGCAGCCGGCGGCCAAGCATCCGGAGTTCTTCCGGCGCTGCGGCATTGGCGAAGACAAGGAACAAGCCGCTGGACCGGCCGCGCGCGATATCGTCTTTCTCGGCACGCCCGCCGATCCCGCCACGCAGGGGCACAACAACGTCACCGTGAGCGAAGTGCCCCTGCAGGGCGGCCTGCTCCAGTCGCTGGCCGTTCTCAACACCCTGTGCCGCCCAAAGCCACCCGCCGATATCGCCTTTGCCGCGCCCGAACTGCGCGCGCTCGGCGAACGACTGCGCACAGCACAATACATCGCGCTGGTGGTCACGCCATCGACGCTGGCCGACCAGCATGGCGCGCATGCCGCCCTGCTGCTGGAGAGCATCGGCCACCTGACCAAGGCGCTCAACCGCACCACCCGTGCCGGCGTGCTGTCGCTGGGCGGCGACGATGGCGGCAATACGGTCAACTACACGATGACGTGGCTCTCGGGCCTGCCCTTGCGCACGGCCGTGCGCCCCACCGGTCTCGATCACGACCCGCATCGCTACGACACAGCACGGCTGCTGGCTGACAATGCGGTGGACGCCGTGCTGTGGGTCGCCAGCCTGACGCCCGACCTCCCACCGCCGCAGACCGATCTGCCGCTCGTGGTCCTGGGTCATCCGGCGCTTGCCGGCCACATGCGCGACCGGCGCGGTGTGTTCCTGCCGGTGTCGACGCCCGGCATCGGCTCGGCCGGCCACATGTTCCGCACCGATGGCGGCGTGGTGCTGCCACTCGTGCCGGTGCGCGAGGATGGATTGCCTACCGTCGCGGCACTCGCGGGCCAGCTGTTGCAGCAACTGCAAGGCGTCGCCATGCACAGGGAGGGCGCGGCATGACGACGACGTTCCGTTTACGCGGCGGGCGCGTGTATGACCCCGCCAACGGCATCGACGGCAAGGTGATGGACATCGCCGTGCGCGATGGCCGCATCGCGGCCCAGACGCCCGACCTGCAGATCGACCGCGAGATCGACGTCAGCGGCATGGTAGTGATGGCCGGCGGCATCGACATGCACACGCATATCGGCGGCGGCAAGGTCAACCTCGCGCGCATGCTGCTACCGGAAGATCACCGCATCCAGACGCGCAGTGACAATCCGCTCGAACTGGCCTCGTGCGGCACCTGCACGCCCGGCACCCTGGCCACCGGCTACCGCTACGCGGAGATGGGCTATACCGCGGCCTTCGAGCCGGCGATGATGGCCTCGAACGCGCGACACACGCACCTGGAGATGGGCGATACGCCAATTCTCGACCATGGCGCATACGTCATGCTCGGCAACGACGAGCTGTTCCTGCGCATGCTGGCCGACGGCACCGAGTTCGAGCGCATCCGCGACTACGTCGGCTGGACCATCCACGCCGCCAAGGCGCTCGGCGTGAAGGTGGTGAATCCCGGTGGCATCTCGGCCTTCAAGTTCAACCAGCGCAAGCTCGACGTGGATGACGAGCATGTGCACTACCGCATCACGCCGCGCGATGTGCTGCGCACGCTGAGCCGCGCGCTGACCGAGCTGCGCGTGCCGCACCCGCTGCACATCCACGCCAGCAACCTTGGCGTGCCGGGCAACGTGGCCTCGACGCTGGCCACCATCGACGCGCTCGAGGGCCTGCCGGGCCACCTCACGCATATCCAGTTCCACAGCTACAGCACCGACGGCCCGCGCAAATTCTCGTCCGCCGCGCGGCAGATCACCGACGCGGTAAACACGCATGCCAACGTCTCCATCGACGTCGGCCAGATCATGTTCGGCCAGACGGTAACGGCCTCTGGCGACACCATGATGCAGGTGCTCAATGCCGACCACGCCAACCCGCGCAAGTGGATCGGCGCGGACATCGAGTGCGATGCGGGCTGCGGCGTCGTGCCGTTCCGCTACCGCGAGCAGAGCTACGTCAATGCGCTGCAGTGGGCCATCGGCCTGGAGATCTTCCTGACCGTGCGCAATCCGTGGCAAGTGACACTCACCACCGATCACCCGAACGGCGGGCCGTTCACCAGCTACCCGCACCTGATCCGCCTGCTGATGGACAAATCGTTCCGCGACGAGCAGATGGCGAAACTGCATCCGGAAGTCGCGGCCAACTGCACGCTGGCCGACATCCAGCGCGAGCTGACGCTGTACGAGATCGCCATCCTCACGCGCGCCGGACCGGCGCGGCTGCTGGGCCTGCGCGACCGTGGCCATCTCGCTGCGGGCGCGGCGGCCGACATTGCCGTGTACCGTGTGCAGGATGACCAGGAAGCGATGTTCACTACGCCCGAATACGTCTTCAAGGATGGCGTTCTGGTGGCGCGTGCGGGCCGCATCGAAGCGGCGCCAGTCGGCGGCACGCATTTTGTCGAACCGGAGTTCGATCCGGGCATCGAGAAGACGCTGCGCAAGTACAGCGACCACCACCTGTCGGTCCACTTCGACCACGCCGTCATTTCGCACGACGAGCTGTGCGCCTGCTGCAACGGCGGCCGCCTGCTGCCTGCGGCGTGCGACCCGTTGCAGGGTCTGCCGGCCCAGCCGGCGACGTGAGGCCGCGCCCCATGGAAACCATGCAGATCAACGGAATTACCATCGACGACACCTTCGCGGAAGCTTTTCCGATGAAGGCCACGCGCCTCGTCATCACGGCGCATACGCTGACCTGGGCACGCAATGCTGCCGTCTCGCTGACCGGCTTCGCCACTTCGGTGATCGCCTGCGGCTGCGAGGCCGGTATCGAGCGCGAACTCGACGCGGCCGAAACGCCGGACGGACGGCCCGGCATCGCGGTGCTGCTGTTCGCCATGTCCGGCAAGGAACTGGCCAAGCAGGTCGAGCGCCGTGTCGGCCAATGCGTGCTCACCTGCCCCACGACGGCCATCTACGCCGGCCTGCCGGACGGCGAGCCGATTGCGCTCGGCAAGAACCTGCGTTTCTTCGGCGATGGCTGGCAGATCTCGAAGATGATCGATGGCCGCCGCTACTGGCGCGTGCCCGTGATGGATGGCGAATTCGTGTGCGAGGAAACCACGCCCGTGATCAAGGCTGTGGGCGGCGGCAACCTGCTGATGCTGGCGCGCGATACCGATGCCGCGCTGGCCGCGGCCGAAGCCGCCGTCGAGGCCATGCGCCGCGTTCCCAATGTGATCCTGCCCTTCCCGGGCGGCGTGGTGCGTTCCGGCTCCAAGGTCGGCTCGCGCTATGCCGCGCTGAGCGCCTCGACCAACGATGCGTTCTGCCCGAGTCTGATCCGGCTCGCAAAAAAAACCGAACTGACCCCGGACGTGCGCTGCGTGATGGAAATCGTGATCGACGGCCTGACCGAAGCCGACGTGGCACAAGCCATGTCCACCGGCATCGCCACGCTTGCCGCGCGCGGCCCGGAATCGGGCCTGCTGCGCGTCTCGGCCGGCAACTATGGCGGCAAGCTCGGCCCCTTCCATTTCCATCTGCACCGCCTCGCGGGACAGGCCGGCGCAGGGAGCACTGCGGGAGGCGCGGTATGAGCAGACTGATCCTGCGTCTCAAGCACGCTCCATCGCTGCGCCTCGATGTTTCAGCGCTGACGCCTGACACGCTGGCGGAACGTTCTGCCAGCGAGGTGGCCGCCCTGCCGCTGTGGCAAGGCAAGGAATGCCTGACCGTCGGCGACCTGTTCGAGGTGCGCGCCGATACCAGTGCATCGGCCAACGGCGATGCGCCCGAACTGATCTTCGAGGGTGACCTGACCCGCTGCGACCGCCTCGGCTGGAACATGCGCAGCGGTACGCTGCGCATCGACGGCAATGCGGGTGACTACACCGGCTGCGGCATGCGCGGCGGCAACCTGGAAATCCTTGGCAATGCGGGCGATTTCACGGCCGCGGCCATGAGCGGCGGCAGCCTGGCGATCCGCGGCAATACTGGTGACTTCGCCGCGGCGGCCCTGCCCGGCGACATGGAAGGCATGCGCGGCGGACAGCTCACCATCGCGGGCCATGCCGGCGACCGGCTGGGCGACCGCATGCGGCGCGGCACCGTACTCGTGGCGGGCAACGCTGGCAACTTCGCGGCTTCACGCATGGTGGCCGGCACGCTCGGCATCGCCGGCGACGTCGGCACGCACCTTGGCTTCGGCATGCGGCGCGGCACCGTCGTACTGGTGCGCGCCAATCCACCGCTCGCACCGACCTTTGTCGAGACGGAACACAATATCGCCGTCTCCTGGGTCTTGCTGGCGCGCAGCCTGGAGCGGGCTGACAGCGCCTTTGCCGGGCTCGCACGCCGCGTACCACAACGCCATGCAGGGGATCTGGCCGTGGATGGCAAGGGGGAAATCCTCCGCTGCGCCATCTGAAACAGCGGAAGTCCAGGACGCCCCGGACTTCACCACCGATTTTTGTTTTTTCACACCACTGGAGATGTATTCCATGAGCAGCAACCTGACATTCTGTGCCGGCGAAGCCACCATCCTCGCCGCGGAAGGCCAGTTCACCGACGCCATGCCGGAGATCCTGATCGGCCGGACCGACGGCCCCGTGGGCCAGGCTTTCGCCAGCATGATGGCGCAGAGCAAGGGTCACACGGCCATGTTCGCGATCCGCGCCTGCAACCAGATGGTGCGCCCGGCGACCATGCTCGTGCCCAAGGTCACGCTTAAGGATACGGCCAACATCGACCTGTTCGGTGGCGTGGTGCAATCGGCCACGGCCGATGCGGTGGTCGACTGCCTGATTGAAGGCATCATCCCCAAGGACCAGGCCAACGACCTGTGCATCATCAGCCTCGTGTGGATCGATCCGCGCTGCGCCAAGGATCCGAATCTCGACAAGAAGGACATGTACCGCACCAACTACGAAGCTACCAAGCTCGCCATCCAGCGCGCGCTGCGCAACGAGCCGTCGGTGGAGGAACTGATCGCCAACCGGCACAGCATCAAGCACGACATGGACGACTGGAGCTGAACGCCATGCCGTCCGCCCGTTGCCGTTCCTGACCGGAGATGCGTATGACGCCCCTGCCCGCACGCAGCGATTGCTACGCCCTGCTCGACGACGCCAGTGACGGAAATGGCAGCCGCAGCCGTCTCTACACCGGCTTCATGCAGGAACTGCGCTGCGAGGATCCGGCGCAGCTCGCGGCCACGTGGGCACAGGCGGAAGCGGCAATGCGCGGCGGTGCGCATGCCGTGCTGCTGGCGGACTACGAATGGGGCGTGCGCCTGCAGGGCTTGCCGGTTCCGGCAGAGGCCCCGCAGGCGCTGCGTATCGTGCTGTTCAGCGCCTGCGCGCGGCTGTCGCGCAGCGAGGTCGATGCGTGGCTGGCGATGATGGATGCGCTGGCGCCTGCCGCGGCAGTGGCAGGCATGCCGGCCGGATCGGCAAGCGGCGTCCACAACGTGCGCCGCAGCGTGACCCCGGCGCAGTTCGATCACGCCATCGCGCGCATCCAGTCCGCCCTGCGGGCTGGCGATACCTACCAGATCAACTACACCTACCGGGTCGATTTCGAAGCCAGCGGCACGCCGCTGGCGCTCTACCGCCGGCTGCGCGCGCGCCAGCCGGTGCCGTATGGCGCGCTGATCGCGCTGCCGCATGATCCCGACACGCCGTACATCCTCTCGCTCTCGCCCGAGCTGTTCCTGCGCCATGCGCAGGGCCGCCTGACCGCGCGGCCGATGAAAGGCACCGCGCGCCGCACCGGCCAGCCGGACGAGGATGCCCGCACCGCACGCACGCTGGCGAGCGATCCCAAGAACCGTGCCGAAAACCTGATGATAGTCGACCTGCTGCGCAACGATCTGGGGCGCATCGCCACTACCGGGTCCGTCAAGGTCCCCGCACTGTTCTCGGTCGAGCCGTATGCCGGTGTGTTCCAGATGACCTCGACGGTGGAAGCCGAGCTGCCGGCGCGCACGACGCTGCCCGAACTGCTGCACGCGCTATTCCCCTGCGGCTCGATCACGGGCGCGCCCAAGCATCACACCATGGAACTGATCGCCGAGCTGGAAACCACGCCGCGTGGCCTGTACACCGGCATGATTGGCTGGATCGATACGCCGCCCGCGAACAGCGCACAGGCGTGCGGCGACTTCTGCCTGTCGGTGGCGATCCGCACGGTGACGCTGGGCCACCCGGCGCATGGCCCATTGCGGCCTGGCCGCATGGGCGTCGGTGCCGGCATTGTGCTCGATAGCGTGGCCGCCGATGAGTACGAGGAATGTGCACTCAAGGCGCGCTTCCTGACAGCGCTGGAAACGCCCGCGCCACACGCTTGCACGAGCCCTTCTGGGGGGCCGCAGGCACATTCTTCCGTTGGCGCCACATGGCCGGCAGGCGCTGCACCCGATACCCACTCGCACGTGCTGGCGACGGGACTCGTCGCCGGTCCCGCGTCATACGGCAGCCTGCACGACAGCTACGACATGGCAGCGCGGTATGATGCGGTCTTGCCCTGATTCGTCATGCACTGATGTTTCCGTGCCGGTGTCCGTATTCGTTTCCGCATTCTTGATCGCTGCCGCATGCAACTTGTCCTGTTCGACCTCGACCACACCCTGATTCCCTTTGACAGCGGCTCCACCTGGTTCCGTTACCTGATGCGGCGCGGCGTGCTCGATGCCGCCGATTTCGAGGCGCAGAACCGCCAGTTCGCCGAGGACTACATCGCCGGCAAGCTCGATATCGCGGCATTCCAGCGCTTCTGCATGTCGGTGCTGGCGCGCTATGCGCGGGCCGACCTGGATGGCTGGCGCAGCGATTTCATCGCCGAGATCGGCGCGCAAGTGCCGGAGGCCGGCCGGGCGCTGGTGCGCCATCACCTCGATGCCGGCGACCTGTGCTGTATCGTCACGGCGACCAATCACTATGTGGCGGGTGCGTTTGCGGAAATTTTCGGCGTGCCGCATCTCGTGGCCTCGCAGGCGCGCACGGAACAAGGCGACCCGCGCGGCCGCTTTACCGGTGAAATGGATGGCATTGCCAGCTTCGGCGCAGGCAAGGTGCCGCGCGTGGCGGACTGGCTGGCAATACTGGGGCACGACTGGGACAGTTTCGAGCGCTCGGTGTTCTACTCCGATTCCGCCAACGACCTGCCCTTGCTCAATCATGTGAGCGACCCGGTAGTCGTGTCGCCCGACACGCGACTGCGTGCCGAGGCGACGGAGCGCGGCTGGCCAGTATTCGATACGCTCGAAGCCGTGTGCGAATACGCCTTGGCCTGAGCGCACGGCCACTCCAGCAGCACGGGCTGCCGCCCGGCGGCAGCCCAGCCCCCGGGCACATGCTTACTGATACAGACGGCTAAGACGCTCGAGCGAGACCGGGCGGATCTTCGATGCCTGCCCGGCTGTACCAAACGCCTCGAAACGCTGGCGCACCACATCCTTGGCCCCTTTCTTCGCCGCCAGCAGCGCCTTGCGCGGATCGAACTCGCTGCGGTCGTCGCTCAGCGAGCGGCGAATCGCACCCGTCATGGCCAGACGGATATCGGTGTCGATATTGATCTTGCGCACGCCGGAGCGGATGCCGCGCTGGATCTCCTCGACCGGCACGCCATAGGTTTCCTTGATGTCGCCGCCATACTCGCGGATGATTTCCAGCCATTCCTGCGGTACCGAACTGGAACCGTGCATGACCAGGTGCGTATTGGGAATCTGCTCGTGGATCTCGCGGATGCGGTCCATGGCAAGGATGTCGCCCGTCGGCTTGCGTGAGAACTTGTAGGCGCCGTGGCTGGTGCCGATGGCGATGGCCAGCGCATCCACACCCGTGCGCGCGACGAAGTCCTTGGCCTGCTGCGGATCGGTCAGCAGCATGTCGAGCGACAGCGTGCCTTCCGCGCCGACGCCATCCTCCTCGCCGGCCTGGCCGGTTTCCAGCGAGCCGAGGCAACCGAGTTCGCCCTCGACCGATACGCCCACAGCATGCGCCATGTCGCACACGCGACGCGTCACCTCGACGTTGTAGTCATAGTCGGACGGCGTCTTGGCATCCTCGCGCAGCGACCCGTCCATCATCACGCTCGTGAAGCCGGAGCGGATCGACGCCTGGCACACCGCCGGGCTTGCGCCGTGATCCTGGTGCAACACGACTGGAATATCGGGATGTGTTTCCACCGCCGCCAGCACCATATGACGCAGGTAGGCTTCGCCCGCGTACTTGCGCGCGCCAGCCGACGCCTGCAGGATCACCGGGCTGTCGGTATCCTCGGCGGCTTCCATGATGGCGTGGATCTGTTCGAGGTTGTTGACATTGAAGGCCGGCACGCCGTAACCGTGTTCACCGGCATGATCGAGCAGTTGTCGCAGGGAAATCAGTGCCATGGTCGTCTCCGTTGGATCGTGTGATTGAAATGGGAAAAGCTGGGGCGGCTACAGCGCCTCGGACTCCGGCGCGAGCATCGACTGCGCCGTGCGGTGGGCCAGGATCGCCAGCGCCGGCAGCGTCTTGCCTTCCAGCAGTTCGAGGAACGCGCCACCGCCGGTCGAGATGTAGT
>DATLHT010000190.1:0-4832 GCA_035539795.1 Burkholderiaceae bacterium | reverse complement strand
GGATCAGACCGATCTGTACTTCGGGCAAGCCGAGCTTGGTGCCGCGCGCGGCGATGCGATAGTGTGCGCCGAGGGCCAGTTCGAGGCCGCCGCCGAGCGCCATGCCGTGCAGCGCAGCGATGACCGGTTTGTTGCAGTTTTCGACGATCGTGCAGACATCGCCGACCCACGGGAATTCGCGTGGCTGGCCGAATTCCGTGATGTCTGCGCCGGCGCTGAAGCCGCGGCCCGCGCCGTGCAGGACGATGGCGCGCACCTGCGGGTCGGCCTGGGCGGCTTCGATGGCTTGTACCAGCGCCTTGCGCAAGACGTTGCCGAGTGCGTTGACCGGCGGCTGGTTCAGCGTAAGCACCAGTACGCCATCCTGCAGGCGTTGTCCTAGTGTGTCATTCATGGCTTGGTTTTTCCTTGCAACTTGGATTCGGATCAGGCGGCTTGTGCCTGCGGCACGAGCTGGCTGGCGAGCAGGGCGAGGTGATCGTCCTGCGAGCCGAAGGCGGCATCGCAGCACAGCAGCTTGCGGTAGTAGTGACCGATCGGATATTCGTAGGCCATGCCCATGCCGCCATGCAGCTGGATGGCGTTGCCGCCGATCATGCGAGCCGAGCGGCCGACACCGAGCTTGGCGAGGCTGAGGTCGCGCAGCGTCTCAGGATCGTCCAGGTCGCCGGTACGCAGGCGGATGGCCGCCAGCATGGTGAGCGAGCGGGCGCGTTCTTCCGCGATCAGCATTTCGACATAGCGGTGCTGCAGGGCCTGGAAGGCAGCGAGCGGCTTGCCGAACTGCTGGCGCTCGTGCAGATAGGTCTTGCAGATTTCCAATGAGCGGCGCATAGCGCCCAGCGCCTCGGCACAGCTGGCGGCGAGGCCACGATACACGGCGGCGGTGAGCAGCTTGCCACCCTGGCCGGGTTGGCCGATCAGATGGGAGGCCGGCACGTCGACCTGCGCAAGCGCCAGATCGGCCGAGCGCGAACCATCGAGCATGCGTACCGGAGTGGCGGTCAGGCCTGCGGTATCGCGCGGCACGAGGAACAGCGAAATGCCATCAGCGTCAGTTGTGCTGCTACCACCGGTGCGTGCTGGGATGATGATCCAGTCGGCATCTGCACCATTCGCGACAAGCACCTTGTAGCCATCGAGGCGATAGGTGCCGTCCCCCGTTACCTGGGCAGTGGTGGTGACGGAGAGTGGGGCGAAGCCGTGTGCGGACTCAGTCCAGGCCAGCGCCACGCTTGCCTGGCCTTCCATGACGCGGGTGAGCGCGTCGGCGGCTGGGCTACCTTCAACAGCTTCCGCCAGCAGCGGCACGCCGAGCGCTACAGTCGGCAGCAGCGGTTCGATGCACAGCGCTGCACCAGCACCTTCCATCAGCAGCATGGTTTCTTCCGGACCGGCACCAAGGCCGCCGGCGGCATCGGGGGCAGTCAGGCCGAGCCAGCCGAGTTCGGCCATGGCTTGCCAGCGCGCGCGGTCGATGCCGTTGTCGCGGCCAGCGGCGACGCGCTTCAGATGCGTCTCGAAATCGTAAGCGTCCGTGAAATAGTCATGGACGCTATCGCGGATCATTTCCTGTTCGTCGGAGAGCGTAAGGTTCATGGGGATCTCCTGGATTTATTGCAGCCGGCTCTTGGCGATGACATTCTTCTGGATCTCGCTGCTGCCGCCGTAGATCGTCACCACGCGGTTGAACAGGTGATCGCCCATTACGCCATGTGCATCGGTACCTCCAACTGGCGATTGCTCGTAGCGGCCCTGATAGACCTTGGAGTAGTGGCCGGTCAGGTCGCACAGCAGTTCAGTCAAGGCCTGGCAGATTTCCGAGCCTTCCACCTTGAGCATGGACGACGTGGCGCCATCGAAGCCTTTTTCCGGCTGGTAGCCGGCGAGGGCGCGCAGTTCGGAAAGCTCCAGCGCACGTACGCGTGCTTCGATCTCGCAGATGCGGTACTGGAACAGCGGATGCTCGATCAGCGGGCGTCCGCCATCGTGCTGCGAAGCGGCGATGCGCTTGGCACGTTCGAGCTGCATGCGCGAACGGCCGACACGCGCGATCATGGCGCGCTCGTGGCCGAGCAGGAACTTGGCGTAGTCCCAGCCGCGACCCTCGGTGCCGACCAGGTCGGACTTGGGTACGACCACATCGTTGAGGAACACTTCGCAGATGCTCGCGCCTTCGTCGATCGTCTGGATCGGACGGATCTCGACGCCCGGCGCATTCATATCCAGCAGCAGGAAGGAGATGCCGTTTTGCTGCTTGCCTTCGTCCGAGGTGCGCGCCAGGCAGAACATCTTGTCGGCATACATGCCGAAGGTGGTCCAGGTCTTCTGGCCATTGATCACGTAGTGGTCGCCATGATCCTGCGCGCGGGTGCGCAGCGAGGACAAGTCGGAGCCGGCGTTCGGCTCGGAAAAGCCCTGGCACCACCACGTTTCGGAGTTGAGGATGTTCGGCAGGTATTTGGCCTTCTGCTCGTCGGAGCCGAAGGTGTAGATCACCGGGCCCACCATGGTCAGGCCGAAGGAGATCGTCTCGGGGGTGCAGCACAGCGCCAGCTCGTGCAGGAACACGCGGCGGCGCGACAGGTTCCAGCCCGTGCCGCCGTATTCCACCGGCCACGACGGAGCGATCCAGCCTTTACGGTACAGGCGTTGCTGCCAGTCGACATACTCGGCCTTGTCGAGCTTGGCGCCGAACAGTACCTTGTCGCGGACCGATTGCGGCAGGTTCGCCAGTGCGAATTCGCGCACTTCCTGGCGGAACGCCTGCTCGTCGGCGGTAATATCAATGTCCATGTCCTTCAACTCCTGGATCAGATGGGTTCGATCGGCATATGCGGATCGATGTCGATGCGTACATCCGGTAAGCATTCCTGTGTCACCGCGTTCACCGCGGTGATGATGTCCGGCAGGCGTTCCTGCACGTGACGCCGCTTGCCGGCGATGGCGATGCTGAGCAGGCTCGATTCGCGGCTGCCTGTGCGATCGCCTTCGTGCTGGTTGTTGCCTGCGGTTCCCAGATTGAACGAGAACGAAGCCTTGTTGCGATTCTGCAGGCGGGTCGAATACACGCAGCCTGCATGGCGCGCCTTGGCGACCATCGTCATGATTTGCTCCAGGCTGTGGATGAACGATGGTTGTTCCTGCATTGCCAGGCTGGCGACGGCGATGCGCCGCGCTTCTTCTTCCGGCATGGCGGCTAGCAGCGAGTAGCCAAGACCGGTGCCGATCAGTGGACGTACCACGCCGATAGGCACGTCGTCATCGCGCTCGTTGGAGGCAAACACAACGTGTGCATACTGCACATGGCGGCCGGCACGCTGGCCCAGCACCACGCTCAGGCCGGTGCGTTTCGAGAGTTCCTGCATGGCCAGCCGCAGGTTGCTGCGCGGCAGTGCGATGTCGTGGACCCAGCCGCCGAGCATGTGCAGGCGCAGGCTGGGGATGTAGGTACGATCGTCCGGGTTCCAGCACAGATAGCCCATGCGTTCGAGTGTCTGCAGCAGCATCGACGTGCTCGATTGGGGAATGCCGGTGCCCTGGACAATGTCGGACACCGTCGCCGGTTCGTTCAATTGCTCGAAGAATTCGATGATCTCGAAGACCCGGCGGGCGGACTTGACGACGCCCGTACCGAGCTCGCGCTCGCGGTCGCGTTGCGACAGGCGGGGTACGCTGATGCTGTGTTTGGCGCGTGCCATAGATGGTCTCCAGAGAATCAGCAGAACCCACCAGTATTACGGGTGAGAGAGGAGAAGCGACCGAGACGGATCATGCTTCTCTCTCCCGCCACATCATTGCTGTTACCGATGGCGTCACTCTGCCTTGATGTTCGCGTCCTTGGCGATTTTGGCCCATTTGGCCATGTCGGCGTGGAAGAACGTGGCGAACTCCTTGGAGTTGCTACCGACCGGGTCGAGGTCCATCGATACGAGCTTGGCTTGCACTTCACGATCCTTCACGGCTGCCATGCTTTGCGCGGAGAGTACATCGACGATGGCTTGCGGAGTGCCTTTCGGTGCGAACAGGCCGAACCAGCCACCGAAATCGAAGCCCTTGATACCGAGTTCAGCCATGGTCGGTACATCCGGCAGGCTGGTCAGGCGCTTGCTGCTGGTGACGGCCAGGGCTTGCACGCGATCCGACTTGATGTGCGGCAGGGCCGAGCCGATATCCGGGAAAGCAAACGACACGACACCAGCGAGAAGGTCGGTCATCATCGGTGCTGCGCCCTTGTATGGGACGTGCGACGGTTCGGTCTTGGTCTGCTGGGCGAACAGTGCGCCCATGAAGTGGCCGGTGGAACCGTTGCCGTACGAGCCATAGCTGTACTGGCGCGGATTGGCCTTCATGCCGGCGACCAGTTCCTGGATTGTCTTGGCGTTGGTCTTGCGGTTCACGAACAGCACATTCCACGACTTCGCGATCAGTGATACCGGGATGAAATCCTTCTCCGGGTTATACGACAGCGGGATCTGCGTGGTGGCCGGTACCTGTGCCATGGTGGTAAAGCCCAGCAGCAAGGTGTAGCCATCCGCCGGCGCGCCCAGCACGGCATTGGCGGCGACTACACCGCTCGCGCCGGGGCGGTTTTCCACGACCACCGGTTGCTTGAGCGCCTCACCGATCTTCTTGGCCATCAGGCGTGCCACGGTATCAGCGCCACCGCCAGCCGCGCTCGATACGATCAGGCGGATCGGCTTGTCGGGATAGTTACCGGCAGGCTGGGCGAGGGCTGCAGTGCCGGTGACCATGGCGGCCACGGCCACCAGGGCGTTCAGGCAAAAACGGCGGGACAGGTCAGTCATGTTGGGTCTCCTTGGACTTATGGG
>DATLHT010000189.1:0-12245 GCA_035539795.1 Burkholderiaceae bacterium | reverse complement strand
GTACACAGCCCGCCCAGTCACCAACAGCGATGTTTCGCGGCCGCTTAGAAACGGAAGTGCGAGAACGCCTTGTAGGCTTCGGCCATGCGGTGCACTTCGTCACGCTTCTTCATTGCACCGCCGCGGCCTTCCGCGGCTTCCAGCAGTTCGCCGGCCAGACGCAGGTCCATGGACTTCTCGCTGCGCTTCTTCGCAGCTTCACGCAACCAGCGCATCGACAATGCCGAACGACGCGATGGGCGCACTTCCACAGGCACCTGATAGTTGGCACCGCCCACGCGGCGGCTCTTCACTTCCACAACCGGCTTGACGTTGTTCAGCGCAGCCAGGAACACCTCGATCGGCGACTTGCCGGCTTTCTTTTCGATCTGCTCGAAAGCACCGTAGACAATCCGTTCAGCAACCGACTTCTTGCCGTCAAGCATGATCATGTTCATGAACTTGGCGACTTCAACGTTACCGAACTTCGGATCCGGCAATACTTCCCGCTTGGGGACTTCACGACGACGTGGCATGTTTCTTCCTTTTCAATTCAGTTGAGAGCCCGGCTCTCCAGCCATCGACTGGCACACTTTGCCGCGGATGGCCACTTACTGGACGGCAACGGAAACGCTCCGTTGTACCGCCTGCTGATGACAACGCTGTGTCCGCGAACGGACGCAGTGCTTACTTGGCGGCCTTCGGACGTTTCGCGCCGTACTTCGAACGCGCTTGCTTACGGTCTTTCACGCCTTGCAGGTCGAGCGAGCCGCGCACCATGTGGTAGCGCACACCCGGCAAGTCCTTCACACGGCCGCCGCGCAGCAGGATTACCGAGTGTTCCTGCAGGTTGTGGCCTTCACCGCCGATGTACGAGATGACCTCGAAACCGTTGGTCAGGCGCACCTTGGCGACTTTACGCAGTGCCGAGTTCGGCTTCTTCGGCGTCGTGGTGTACACACGGGTGCACACACCACGGCGTTGCGGGCAGTTCTCCAGCGCGGGGCTCTTGCTTTTGACGACAGCAGAGCGGCGACGCTTGCGAACCAGTTGGTTGATAGTTGGCATTGTTCAATCCAGCGTGGTAATGACAAAACACCGCACCGTGGGAACGGCGCGGCAAGCAAATGAATCTCCGGGTATTTGGCACTAGGAAGTGAGCGAACGCTCTCGTGAAACGTGCCGGAAAACAGGCGAATATCAAAGAGCGCAAGCCCGACTCGGGGAAATTGCGGCGTGCGTGGACGCGCGTACCCCAAAGCCAAAAACTCGAGCCTGACACTATATCTGGAGATTTTCCATTGGTCAACTAGGCCAACGCAAGCGTCTGCAACAATGCGGACCCATAACGTTCGAGCTTGGCGGCACCGATGCCCGGGATGCCCTGCAAATCGGCCAGCGAGGTCGGGGCACGGCGCGCCAGTTCGGCCAGGGTAGCGTCATGGAAAATCACATAGGCCGGCACGCCATGCTCGCGCGCCGCGTCGCCCCGCCAGCCGCGCAGGGCATTCCAGCGCGCTAGGGTAGCGTCATCCATCTCAGCTGCATGGTCCACGCGTGCACTTGCGGCGGTCTTGCCCCGGCTGCGCCGAGCCGTCGGCGGTTGCTGACGCAACGTGACATTAACTTCACCCTTGAGGACCGCCCGGGCCGCCGGCGCCAGCAGCAACGCACCATGTCCACCATGATCGACCTCCAGCAGGCCATGCGCCACCAGCTGGCGGAAGATACCCATCCACTCGCTGGCCGAGAACTGCCCGCCCACGCCAAAGGTCGAGAGTTTGTCATGTTGCCATTGACGCACACGCTCGGTGAGCTGGCCGCGCAGGATATCGGTGAGATGCGTTGCGCCGAAATGCACGCCGCTCGCCTGAGCCGCGCGGTAAACGCAAGACAGCGCCATCTGTGCCTCGCGCGTGCCATCGCGCGTCGCGGGAGGTTCCAGGCAGGTGTCGCAGTTGCCGCACGGCTCGCTGGCCTCGCCGAAGTAGCTAAGCAAACGTTCGCGCCGGCACCCCGCGGTCTCGCACAGACCGAGGAGCGCATCGAGCTTGGCCGAAGAGACGCGCTTGTGTACGGCATCAGCCTCCGAGTCATCGATCATGCGCTTCTGCTGCACCACGTCGCCGAGACCGTAGGCCATCCACGCGTTGGCCGGCAGACCGTCGCGTCCGGCACGGCCGGTCTCCTGGTAATACCCCTCGACGCTCTTGGGCAGATCAAGGTGCGCAACGAAACGGACATCGGGCTTGTCGATCCCCATGCCAAAGGCGATGGTGGCGACGACGATCACACCATCTTCGCGCAGAAAGCGCTGCTGGTTTACCTGCCGCACGCCGGCATCGAGCCCCGCGTGATACGGCAGCGCGTTGATGCCTTGGCTCACCAGCCAGTCGGCGGTCTCTTCGACCTTCCGGCGCGACAGGCAATAGATTACGCCGGCGTCGTGCTCGATGCCGCCCTTGCCATCCGGACGCCCATGCTCGGCGCGAATGAATGCGAGCAGCTGGGCACGCGCATTGTCTTTTTCGACAATGCGGTAGCGGATGTTCGGCCGATCGAAACTGGAAACGAATACTTGCGCATCATCCAGCGCCAATCGATGGATGATCTCATCGCGCGTAACCGCATCCGCCGTTGCCGTCAGCGCAATGCGCGGCACATCCGGAAACTGCTCGTGCAGCACCGACAGTTGAATGTATTCAGGCCGGAAATCATGCCCCCACTGCGAGACGCAATGGGCCTCATCAATGGCAAACAGACCGATACGGGCGCGCTCCAGCAAACCGAGGAAACGCGGTGTCAGCAGGCGTTCCGGCGCGACATAGAGCAGGTCCAGTTCGCCGCGCAACAAAGCGCGCTCGATCTCCCCGGCCTCGGCACTCGACAGGGTGGAGTTCAGATAAGCGGCATTGACGCCGAGCTCCGACAGCGCCGCCACCTGGTCCTGCATGAGCGCGATCAGCGGCGACACGACGATGCCAATTCCGTGTCCCGCGTGCTTGCGCAATAGCGCCGGCAGCTGGTAGCACAGCGACTTGCCGCCGCCGGTCGGCATCAGCACCAGGCAGTCTCCGCCGCCCGCGACATGCTCGATGATGTCGCGCTGCCGGTCGCGGAACGCGAAGTAGCCGAAGACATCCTTCAGAAGGGTCAACGCATCTGACATTACGCGCAGTGTCCGTCCATCAATTCAACCAATTCAATAAAAAAACCCGGCCGTCGTATAACGGCCGGGTTTATGACGCTACCCCGGCAATCCGGTCGAAAATATCGACCGGAAAGCGCTGGCAGGTGGATGCTCAGGCATCGTCCTGCGGCTGGGTCTCGGCAGGCGCCTCGAAGATAAGGTGCTGCTCTTCGTCGGCAATCGCCTGGGCGCGTTCGCGCTCTGCCACCTCGCGCGTCTTACGCGCGCGGTGGTAGGCCAGACCGGTACCGGCCGGGATGAGACGACCGACGATGACGTTCTCCTTGAGACCACGCAGATCGTCGACCTTGCCCATGATGGCGGCTTCGGTCAGCACGCGCGTGGTTTCCTGGAACGATGCCGCCGAGATGAAGCTGTCGGTCGACAGCGACGCCTTGGTAATACCGAGCAGCATGTTCTCGTAGGTCGCCGGACGCTTGCCTTCGGCGATCACGCGATCGTTTTCGTCGAGCAGCTCCGAACGCTCCACCTGTTCACCCGGGATGAACTTGGTGTCGCCCACATCGGCCACCTGCACGCGGCGCAGCATCTGGCGCACGATCACTTCGATGTGCTTGTCGTTGATCTTCACGCCCTGCAGACGGTACACATCCTGCACCTCGTCGACGATGTAGGTCGCGAGCTCTTCCACACCCTTCAGACGCAGGATGTCGTGCGGATCGGCCGGACCTTCGACGATCATTTCGCCCTTGTTGACCACCTGGCCGTCGTGCACCAGGACCTGCTTTTCCTTGGCGATCAGGAATTCGTGGGCATTGCCGTCGAGGTCGGTGATCACCAGGCGCTGCTTGCCCTTGGTGTCCTTGCCGAACGACACGGTACCGGTGACCTCCGCCAGCACGGCGGCGTCCTTCGGCGAACGTGCTTCGAACAGCTCGGCCACACGCGGCAGACCACCAGTAATGTCGCGGGTTTTCTGCGATTCGGTCGGGATACGCGCCAGCACTTCACCGACGTGCACCTGCTGACCGTCCTTGACGGTAATCAGCGCGCCGACCTGGAAACCGATGGTCACGGAATGATCCGTACCCGGGATCTTTACCTCGGCGCCATTGGCGTCGAGCAGCTTCACCTGCGGGCGCAGCCCCTTGGTCGCGGCGGTACGACGCTTGGCGTCGATCACCACCAGCGTCGACAGACCCGTCACTTCGTCCATCTGCTTGGCAACGGTCACGCCTTCTTCGACGTTCTCGAACTTGACGGTACCTGTGTACTCCGACACGATCGGACGCGTCAGCGCATCCCACGTGGCCAGCTGGATACCAGCCTTGATAACCTGGCCATCCTGCACCAGCAGTGTGGCACCGTACGGGATCTTGTGGCGCTCACGCTCGCGGCCGTGGTCGTCGGTGATCAGCGCTTCGCCCGAACGCGAGATGACGATCTGCTCGCCCTTCGTATTCGTCACGTAACGCATCGTCGCGGTAAAGCGGATGGTACCGTTCGACTTGGCTTCGACGCTCGAGGCCACGGCGGAACGCGAGGCCGCACCACCGATGTGGAAGGTCCGCATAGTCAGCTGCGTGCCCGGCTCACCGATCGACTGCGCTGCGATCACACCCACGGCTTCGCCGGAATTGACGCGCGAACCACGGCCCAGGTCGCGACCGTAGCACTGCGCACACAGGCCGTAGCGCGTGTCGCAGGTCAGCGGCGTACGGACCTTGACTTCGTCCACGCCCAAGGCATCGATCTGATCGACCAGATCTTCGTCGAGCAGGGTACCGGACTCGATCACGGTTTCCTGGGTTTCCGGATTGACCACGTCGCTCACCGTCACACGGCCGAGAATCCGGTCGCGCAGCGCTTCGATGACTTCACCACCTTCGACCAGCGCCTTCATGGCGACGCCGTTGGCAGTGCCGCAGTCGTCTTCCACCACCACCAGATCCTGCGTCACGTCAACCAGACGACGCGTCAGGTAACCGGAGTTGGCGGTCTTCAGTGCCGTATCGGCCAGACCCTTACGCGCGCCGTGCGTCGAGATAAAGTACTGCAGCACATTCAGGCCTTCGCGGAAGTTCGCGGTAATCGGTGTCTCGATGATCGAGCCATCCGGCTTGGCCATCAGGCCACGCATACCGGCGAGCTGACGGATCTGCGCAGCCGAACCACGAGCACCAGAGTCAGCCATCATGTAGATGGCGTTGAACGACTCCTGCTTCACGGTCTTGCCTTCGCGATCCACCACGTCTTCGTGCTGGAGCTGCTCCATCATCGCCTTGCCCACCTGGTCGCCGGCGGCACCCCAGATGTCCACGACGTTGTTGTAGCGCTCCTGGTTCGTCACCAGACCCGACATGTACTGCTTGTCGTATTCCTTCACCTTGGCAGCCGCTTCGGAAATGATCTTTTCCTTCTGCGGCGGGATCAGCATGTCATCGATCGCGATCGAGATACCGGCGCGCGTCGCCAGACGGAAGCCCGACTGCAGCAGCTTGTCGGCAAAGATCACGGTCTCGCGCAGGCCGCACTTGCGGAACGAGGTGTTGATCACGCGCGAGATCTCTTTCTTCTTCAGCGGCTTGTTCAGCACCGAGAACGGCAGACCCTTGGGCAGGATTTCCGACAGGATGGCGCGACCAACCGTCGTCGACTGCAGGGAGATCTTGGCGCGGAAGCGCGCATCGCCCTCGGCATCCTTGTCAGCCAGTTCGTACTCGGTGATCCGCACGTTGACGCGCGTCGCCAGTTCGACTTCCTTGTTCTCATAGGCGCGGATCGCCTCACCGACATCGGCAAAGGTCATGCCTTCGCCCTTGCCGTTGATACGGTCGCGGGTCGTGTAGTACAGACCCAGCACCACGTCCTGCGACGGTACAATCGACGGATCGCCGTTGGCCGGGAACAGGATGTTGTTCGAGGCCAGCATCAGGGTGCGAGCTTCGATCTGTGCTTCGAGCGACAGCGGCACGTGCACGGCCATCTGGTCACCGTCGAAGTCGGCGTTGAACGCCGCGCAGACGAGCGGATGCAGCTGGATGGCCTTGCCTTCGATCAGCACCGGCTCGAACGCCTGGATACCGAGACGGTGCAGCGTCGGCGCACGGTTCAGCATCACCGGATGCTCGCGAATCACTTCTTCCAGAATGTCCCACACCACTGGCGTCTGGCTTTCCACTTCCTTCTTCGCCGCCTTGATGGTGGTGGCGATGCCCATGGTTTCGAGCTTGTGGAAAATGAACGGCTTGAACAGCTCGAGTGCCATCAGCTTCGGCAGGCCGCACTGGTGCAGCTTGAGGTACGGGCCGACCACGATGACCGAACGGCCGGAGTAGTCGACGCGCTTGCCCAGCAGGTTCTGACGGAAACGACCGCCCTTGCCTTTGATCATCTCGGCCAGCGACTTGAGCGGACGCTTGTTGGCGCCGGTCATGGCCTTGCCGCGGCGGCCGTTTTCGAGCAGCGAATCGACGGCTTCCTGCAGCATGCGCTTTTCGTTGCGCACGATGATTTCCGGCGCCTTCAGTTCGAGCAGGCGCTTCAGGCGGTTGTTCCGGTTGATGACGCGACGATACAGATCGTTCAGGTCCGAGGTGGCGAAACGGCCACCATCCAGCGGCACCAGCGGACGCAGTTCCGGCGGCAGCACCGGCAGCACTTCGAGAATCATCCAGTCCGGCTTGATGCCTGAACGCTGGAAGGCCTCGAGCACCTTCAGGCGCTTGGCGAACTTCTTGATCTTGGCTTCGGAGCCGGTGGCCTGCAGTTCGGCGCGGATCTGTTCGATCTGCTTTTCGATGTCGATGCCGCGCAGCAGTTCACGGATACCTTCGGCACCCATCATCGCGACGAACTCACCTTCACCGTACTCGTCGCACTTTGCGAGGTAGTCGTCCTCGGTCATGATCTGGCTCTTCTTGAGCGGGGTCATGCCAGGCTCGATCACCACGAATGCTTCGAAGTACAGCACGCGTTCGATGTCGCGCAGCGTCATGTCGAGCACCATGCCCAGACGCGACGGCAGCGATTTCAGGAACCAGATGTGCGCGGTCGGCGCAGCCAGTTCGATGTGGCCCATGCGCTCGCGGCGCACCTTGGCGAGCGTCACTTCGACACCGCACTTCTCGCAGATCACGCCACGGTGCTTGAGGCGCTTGTACTTGCCGCACAGGCACTCGTAGTCCTTGATCGGACCAAAGATCTTGGCGCAGAACAGGCCATCCCGTTCCGGCTTGAAGGTACGGTAGTTGATGGTCTCCGGCTTCTTCACTTCGCCGTACGACCACGAACGGATTTTCTCAGGCGACGCGAGGCCGATCTTGATCGCGTCGAACTGCTCTTCCTGCTGTACCTGCTTAAAGAGATCGAGCAATGCTTTCATTGCAACTCCTTGTGTGGCTGCCGCGCATCGGGCGCGTCAGCCGTGAACCATTGGCAAAAACCTCAATCGGCCCGGCCGGCCACACTGGCTGACCGGGCCTGGCGCAATCAGTTGCGCTCCAGATCGATATCGATGCCCAGAGAACGGATTTCCTTGACCAGCACGTTGAACGATTCCGGCATGCCGGCATCGATCGAATGCTCGCCCTTGACGATGTTCTCGTACACCTTGGTCCGGCCATTCACGTCGTCCGACTTCACGGTCAGCATTTCCTGCAGGACGTAGGAGGCGCCGTATGCTTCCAGCGCCCAAACTTCCATCTCACCGAAACGCTGGCCGCCGAACTGCGCCTTGCCGCCCAGCGGCTGCTGGGTGACGAGCGAGTATGGGCCGGTCGAACGGGCGTGCATCTTGTCGTCGACCAAGTGGTGCAGCTTCAGCATGTGCATCACACCCAGTGTGACCGGACGCTCGAAGGCTTCACCGGTACGGCCATCATGCAGCGTGACCTGCTGGCGTGAGGCGGTGAGGCCCATCTCGCGCGCGGTCTCGTCCGGATAGGCCAGTTCGAGCATGCGCGCGATTTCTTCCTCATGTGCACCGTCGAACACCGGCGTGGCGAACGGCACACCCTTCTTGAGGTTGCTGGCCAGTTCGAGCACTTCCGCGTCAGACAAGCTGGCGATCTCTTCCTGCTTGCCACTCTCGTTGTAGATCTGGCTCAGGAAACCACGCAGCTCGGTCGCCTTGGTTTGTGCCTTGAGCATTGCGCCAATGCGGTGACCGAGACCCAGCGACGCCCAGCCGAGGTGGGTTTCGAGAATCTGGCCCACGTTCATCCGCGACGGCACGCCGAGCGGATTGAGCACGACGTCAGCCGGCGTACCGTCGGCCATGTAAGGCATGTCTTCGATCGGCACGATCTTCGACACCACGCCCTTGTTACCGTGACGGCCGGCCATCTTGTCGCCCGGCTGCAGGCGGCGCTTCACGGCCAAGTAGACCTTGACCATCTTGATCACGCCCGGCGGCAGTTCGTCGCCTTGCGTGAGCTTCTTGCGCTTTTCCTCGAAGGCGAGGTCAAACTCGTGGCGCTTCTGCTCGATGGCTTCCTTGACGGCCTCCACCTGTGCGGCAACGTCTTCGTCGGCCGGACGGATATCGAACCAGTGATACTTGTCCAGATCGGCCAGGTATTCTTTGGTCAGCTTGGCGCCCTTGGCCAGCTTGCGCGGGCCACCGTTGACGGTCTTGCCGATCAGCAGCTTTTCGAGACGCATGAAGGCGTCGCCTTCGACGATACGCAGCTGGTCGTTCAGGTCGAGACGGTAGCGCTTCAGTTCCTCGTCGATGATCGACTGGGCGCGCTTGTCGCGCGTCACGCCCTCACGCGTGAAGACCTGCACATCGATCACCGTACCGTTCATACCCGAGGGCACGCGCAGCGAGGTGTCCTTCACATCCGATGCCTTCTCGCCAAAGATGGCGCGCAGCAGCTTCTCTTCCGGCGTGAGCTGGGTTTCGCCCTTCGGCGTGACCTTGCCAACCAGCACGTCACCTGCTTCGACTTCAGCGCCGATGTAAGTGATGCCTGACTCGTCCAGACGGCTCAACTGCGACTCTGCGAGATTCGAGATGTCGCGCGTGATTTCCTCCGGTCCGAGCTTGGTGTCGCGCGCGACCACGCTCAGTTCCTCGATGTGGATCGAGGTGTAGCGGTCTTCCGCGACAACGCGCTCCGAGATCAGGATCGAGTCTTCGAAGTTGTAGCCGTTCCACGGCATGAACGCGACCAGCATGTTCTGGCCGAGTGCCAGTTCGCCCAGATCGGTCGAGGCGCCATCGGCGATGACATCGCCGCGCGCCACGTTGTCGCCCATGCGCACCATCGGACGCTGGTTGATGTTGGTGTTCTGGTTGGAACGGGTGTACTTGATCAGGTTGTAGATGTCGACACCGACTTCACCGGCCACGGCTTCGTCATCGTTCACGCGGATCACGATCCGGTTGGCGTCGACGTAGTCCACCATGCCGCCACGCATGGCCTGCACTGCGGTACCCGAGTCGACAGCCACCGTCCGCTCGATGCCGGTACCGACCAGCGGCTTGTCCGGGCGCAGGCACGGCACGGCCTGACGTTGCATGTTGGCGCCCATCAGTGCACGGTTTGCATCGTCGTGCTCGAGGAACGGCACCAGCGAGGCTGCAGCAGAAACGATCTGCGACGGCGCCACGTCGATGTATTGCACGCGGTCCGGCGTGACCATCAGTGTTTCACCGGCTTCACGTGCCGACACCAGTTCGTCGACCAGGCGGTTGTTCTCATCGACCGTGGCGTTGGCCTGGGCGATCACGTACTTGCCTTCCTCGATAGCCGACAGGTAGTCAATCTGCGCGGTCAGCTTGCCGTCTTCGATCTTGCGGTACGGCGTCTCGAGGAAGCCGAACTCGTTCAGGCGGGCATACAGTGCCAGCGAGTTGATCAGACCAATGTTCGGACCTTCCGGCGTTTCAATCGGGCACACGCGGCCGTAGTGCGTCGGGTGCACGTCGCGCACCTCGAAGCCAGCGCGTTCGCGCGTCAAACCGCCCGGGCCGAGTGCGGAGACACGGCGCTTGTGGGTGATTTCCGACAGCGGGTTGGTCTGGTCCATGAACTGAGACAGCTGCGACGAACCGAAGAACTCACGAATCGCGGACGAGATCGGCTTGCTATTGATCAGGTCATGCGGCATCAGGTTCTCGGTCTCGGCCTGGCCCAGACGTTCCTTGACCGCGCGCTCGACACGCGACAGGCCGGCACGGAACTGGTTTTCCGCCAGTTCGCCGACACAACGCACGCGGCGATTGCCGAGGTGGTCGATATCGTCGACTTCGCCCTTGCCGTTACGCAGGTTCACGAGAATCTTGATGGTATCGAGGATGTCTTCGTCCTCCAGCACCATCTTGCCTTCGCCGGTCGGACGACCGAGGCGGCTGTTGACCTTCATGCGGCCAACGCGCGACAGGTCGTACGCATCTTCGCTGTAGAAGAGGCGCTGGAACAGTGCTTCGACCGCATCTTCGGTCGGCGGCTCGCCCGGGCGCATCATGCGGTAGATGGCGATGCGCGCAGCCGTCTGGTCAGCGGTCTCATCGGTACGCAGGGTCTGCGAGATATACGGACCCTGGTCGAGGTCGTTGGTGTACAGCGTCTGGATAGACGTGACACCGGCTTCGCGCAGTTGCGCCAGCAGTGTTTCCGTCAGCTCATCGTTGGCGTTGGCAATGACTTCGCCGGTGTCGCCGTCGATGATGTTCTTGGCCAGCACACGACCCAACAGGTAGTCTTCCGGCACACTGATCAGCTTGGTACCGGCGCTGTCGAGGTCACGGATGTGCTTGGCGTTGATGCGCTTGTCCTTCTCGACCACGACCTTGCCGTTCTTGTCGGCGATGTCGAAGCGCGCGACTTCGCCACGCAGGCGCTCGGGCACGAACTCCATCTGCGCGCCTTCGGCCTGCAGCGTGAAGTTGTCGAACACGAAGAAGTGCGCGAGGATCTGTTCCGGCGTCAGGCCAATCGACTTCAGCAGGATCGTCACCGGCATCTTGCGGCGGCGGTCGACGCGGAAGTACAGGACGTCCTTCGGGTCGAACTCGAAATCGAGCCAGGAGCCGCGATACGGAATGATCCGCGCCGAGAACAGCAGCTTGCCCGAGCTATGCGTCTTGCCCTTGTCATGTTCGAAGAACACCCCCGGGGAACGGTGCAGCTGCGAGACGATGACACGCTCGGTGCCATTGATAACAAAAGAACCAGTCGAAGTCATGAGCGGAATTTCGCCCATGTAGACTTCCTGCTCCTTGATTTCCTTGACCTTGGTCGGATTCTCGCGGTCGTTGATGACCAGGCGCACCTTGGCACGCAAGGCCGAA
The DNA here is from genome assembly GCA_035539795.1 of Burkholderiaceae bacterium. GTDB lineage: Bacteria > Pseudomonadota > Gammaproteobacteria > Burkholderiales > Burkholderiaceae > Imbroritus. The sequence continues at coordinate 813 of DATLHT010000189.1, read as the reverse complement.
TGGAATGTCAGGCCACGCTGCTGGCACTCCTTGACATCAAACGGCGGGTTGGACAGGTGGAAGGAGACGAACTCCATACGCGCCAGTCCATTGTGGGAAACAATCGGAAAAATGGCATTGAACGCTGCCTGCAATCCTTCACTCTTGCGCTTGGTCGGCGGCGTATCGGCCTGCAGAAACTGCGCATAGGATTCGATCTGGGTGGCAAGCAGGAAAGGAACCTGGTGGACGGTCGCGCGTTTCGCAAAGCTCTTGCGAATGCGCTTCTTTTCGGTGAAGCTGTACGCCATGGGATCTCCGAATCATCGCAAGCCCGGACTGCTCCATGGAGCCGGCGCGCGCTTGAGGTGTTCAGCGACTGGTGCGGGATTTGGCGGTTGGCCGCTACCAACCTCTGGCTGACGGTGCCGCGCGCAGCAGTGCCTGGCAGACACCGCCGGGAACACCCGACCAAACTTGTCTTCTGCAGTCGGTTCAGAAGACAAATATCAGCCGCCTCGGGAGCAGCTGGTATTTGGCTTCTGTCAGGTACCCAGACCCTTTACTTTAGGGCAGGTTTGACATCACATCCGTAAAACATGTCCTGTAAAGCGCAAAAAGCTGGCACGGGAATTCCCGTTGCCAGCCTCATGCGCGCGACGCGTGCGCGCCGCGCGAAGCACCTTACTTGATTTCAACCTTGGCGCCGGCTTCTTCAAGCTTCTTCTTAGCTTCTTCAGCGGCAACCTTGGGCACGGCTTCCTTGATGGGCTTCGGTGCGCCGTCAACCAGGTCCTTGGCTTCCTTCAGGCCCAGGCCCGTCAGTTCGCGCAC
>DATLHT010000188.1:0-3472 GCA_035539795.1 Burkholderiaceae bacterium | reverse complement strand
CACATGGAGCGAGGCGATGGCCCGCGAGTTCATCCTGACTGGTGCCCCGGGCGCCGGCAAAACCGTTATCCTCAGGGCGCTTGAAGCCCAAGGCGTAGACGTGGTCGAGGAGGCGGCAACCGATGTGATCGCGCTCGACCAGGGGCGTGGGATCGAGGAGTCGTGGCGACGGCCAGAGTTCATCAGCGACATCGCCCGGCTGCAATTGCTGCGGGCGGCGCGGCCTGCGACAGGGGCGGTGCGGGTGGCGGACCGGTCGCTGGTCTGCACGCTGGCGCTGGCGGAATACCTGGGCCATCCAGTACCGGAAGTGCTCGCCGAATCAATCCGTTCGATGCTGGCGTCGGGGCAGTACGAGCGGCAGGTGCTGTTCGTCGAGCTGCTGGGCTTCATCACCAATACGGAGGCCCGGCGGATCAGCCTCGCGGATTCGATGCGGTTCGAGCGGTTTCACGTCGAGGCGTATGAGCGGTTCGGGTTTGAGCTGGTGCGGATCCCTGCCCTGCCAGTCAACCAGCGGGTCGCCATGGTGCGGTCGCTGATCGGCCACCCAGCCGCCGCGACGATGAACCCTGACTGAACGAAGCGTTCGCGACGGGTTCAAGCACCTGATGGCAGTGGGAACGGCAACATTGCATTCACCATGTTGCCGAGGGGCTCCCGCATGCCGAAGTCGTTCAAGCTCATTGCCACCGCCATCGTCGCCACTGCCCTCGCTATCGCTCCGGCCTTTGCCGCGCAGTCCCCGGCCGGGACCTGGCAGACGGTCAGCGGCGAGTCGCGGTTCGAAGTGACGCTGTGCGGTGACGGTACCGAGGTCTGCGCCAGGCTGGTGTGGCTGCGCGACGATGCGCGCACCGCCGACAACCTCAGCTACCTCAACTCGTATGTGCTGAAGGGCGCCAAGCGGGCGCTCGAGAACAAGTGGCGCGGCAGCGCCGAATACATGGGCGAAGTGGTCAAGGGCACGCTGACATTGGTCGACGGCAACACCATGACCATCAACGGCTGCAAGGGCGCGCTCTGCCAGAAGTTCGAGCTGACGCGGATTTGACTGAAAAATGCGAGGGATGCCCAGCAACCCGTCTTACCATCCCCGCGTTATTGAACGGTTACGCGTGCACGGAGTATTCAGAATGGATCGCCGCGCCTACAGACTGACGTCCCCAGTTGCCAGCCGCAGGGCGAAGTCATGGCTGGCTGCGGCGCACGACGCCCGGTTGCGGCCGACCAACCCGATCGCGCCGATTGACGCGCCGGAGCTGCCGATGGCCGTCAGCTTCGAGGGGCTGACCGCGGTGGAGCAGCAGGCGGCGCTCGCCGCCTTCCCGGGCGGCAAGCGCTTCATGCTGCAGGGCTGAGTTACTGCGACAGCCGCAGGTCTGAGATGTTCTCACCGATTTCGCGGAAGGCCTTGATGAGGTCCGCGTTGTTGCTCGCCAGCTTGAAGTTCTTCGGCTCGGATGCGCATTTCTTCAACAGGTCGACGGCCGTGCCGGTCTCGGGCAGGTTGAAGCCCACGGTGTAGACCACGACATCCGTGGCGGGCTTCTGCATTTCGGCGCATAGGTCTTCAGCCTGGCCGAGCGGGCCGGCCATACTGCCCGAGGTGCCATCCGGCGCGCTGCAACTCACGTTATCGACGTCGACGCCCTTGCAGTACTCGGTGTTGTACACGCCATCGGTCATGATGATGACAATCTTCAGCGTGTTAGGCGCGGTGTATGAGGCGGGCTTCGACTCGAAATCCCCACCCACCGTCGCCGCCGGATCATCGAACAGCTCGGCGAAATTCGGCGATACCAGATACCAGGCCCACGCCGTACCAATCTGCCCGGCGGTACCTCCACTGGGTAGCAGCGCGCCCTGCACGGTATAGGCCTCGAGCTTGGCTTTATCGGCGGTAAGTGGCTGGATCTTGACAGGATTGCCGGCGCAACTCGCATTGCTGGTGTAGTTGATCGACAGCGGCGTGGTGCTGGGCGCGATATCTGTAAAGCTGTCGGTCATGCGCTCGGTGACGCACGAAGGAGTGGGCCGATAGAGCGTGCTGCCGGTGCCGATCCGGTAATACTCGCAGCCATACTTGGTGCACCAGGACTTGCCCGTCGTCACGGGCTGGACGTATGTCGTGCCGGGGCCGTAGACCGGGAGCGAGAAGGTGTCGTTCGTTACCTTGGTGATCGTGTAGTTCTTATTGTTCAGCGACGACATTCCGGATGAAACGTCGGTGATTCTGATGTAATCGTTGGTCGCGTATCCATGAGCTGCGACGGTAAACACAATATTGCAGCTGGCGATAACGCAACGCTTCATCTTGTCGGTCGTGCCGGTCTGATATGCGGCGTAGCCTCGCCCATCAACACGCGAACCGCCGGTCGTGTATAGTTCGAAGTCGTTTGCCGTTTTGTTCTTTACGACGTAGATCTTGTCGTTCAGATCGAGCATGCCCTTGACGCCAGTGATGTAAATTACATCATCGTTGTTGAAGCCGTGGGCATTCTGAGTGATCTTCACTGGCCGGGTCTGACTTGCCCCGCTGATATCCTTCTCGAGGTTCCACCAGGCGACAGTCGTCGCTGGCTTTGCCACCTGGATCGCGCCACGCGCTTCTACCGCATAGGCGGCGCCAACGTTCACGGCGGTCGAGTACGGCACCAGCGCCATTTTGGAATAGGTTGGAGACTGCTCGTCCTTGACGACCAGCGGAATCAGTGTTGCGAGCGCCGTCTGCAAGGTCGCGATGCCGTCGGTACCCATTGAGCCGGTGGTGTCGAGCGCCACCGCCACCTCGAGGTTGACCGAGCCACGCGTCGCCTCGGACAGGATGCTGGTGGTCATGTCAGTGACGCCGACCAGTTGCACGAAGGCCATCGGGACGGTGATCGTTCCCTTCAGCTTGAGGGTACCGGTGGTCGTAGTGGCGTCGGCCCAGTCCACGGTGACCGTCAGGCTGTCATCATTCAGCCGCTCGAGCACGAGCTCTTCGGCAGAGAGTCGGAGTTGCTCTTCAGTCTGGCTGTAGATCTTGGGCGCCAGGCCGAGCGCTGCAGAATCAAGGGCGATCTGCATCTTGGTGCGGGCGGTTTCCATGGACGTGTAGTCCACGGCAGCGCCGGCCATGGCGACGAGGACGATGGCCAGCAGGCCAAAGATGACTGCGAAGACGCCGCGTTCATCGGCGCGGAACCGTTTGAAAAGCTCGAAAATGCCGCGCATAGCGCCGGAAGACCCCCAGAATTCCGGCGCCAGTGTCGCTGAAAATCCTAACTAAAGCACAATCACCTTGGCGCCAATTTTGACGCGCTCGTACAGGTCTTCGACATCATCGTTGACCATGCGGATGCAGCCCGACGAGACATCCTGACCGATAGTCCAGGGCTCATTGGTGCCGTGGATACGGTAGAGGGTCGAACCGATATAGATGGCGCGGGCGCCGAGCGGGTTGTTGATGCCGCCGGGCATGTAGTCG
>DATLHT010000187.1:0-12383 GCA_035539795.1 Burkholderiaceae bacterium | reverse complement strand
GTGCCGGAAACGCTCATCCGCGTGCGTCGCTACAACGCTGAGTGGGCACTGACGACACAGCTCGAGGAACTGATGCGTCAGTTCGACGAAATCGAGGACGAATACCTGCGCGCCCGCAAGGCAGACATCGAACAGGTGGTCGAGCGGATCCTCAAGGTGCTGGCTGGCGCGGCGGTCATCCCTCCCGTCGATGTGGTGGCGGACGACGAGGATGCACCGGGCGTGATCGTCGTCGCACACGACATCGCGCCGGCAGACATGCTGCAGTTCCGCGACCGTACTTTCCATGGCTTCGTCACGGATCTCGGCGGCCGTACCTCGCATACCGCGATCGTCGCGCGCAGTCTCGACATTCCTGCGGCGGTTGGCGTACCCAGCGCCAGCGAAGTGATTCGCCAGGATGACTGGGTGATCATCGATGGTGATGCGGGCATTGTCATCGTCGATCCCAGCGAGATCATTCTCGAGGAATACCGGCATCGCCAGCGCGAGCGGTTGCTGCACAAGAAGCGCCTGCAACGCCTGCTGCGCACGCCGACGGTCACGCTCGACGGCGTGCAGGTGGCACTGCTCGCGAACATCGAACTGGCCGAAGACGCAGCCTCTGCGCTGGCGGCCGGCGCGGTCGGCGTCGGCCTGTTCCGCTCGGAATTCCTGTTCATGAACAGCCGCGAGGGTTTGCCCGACGAGAACACGCAGTTCGAGGCCTACCGCACGGCTGTCGAGTCGATGAAGGGCCTGCCGGTGACCATCCGCACTGTCGATATCGGTGCCGACAAGCCACTCGACAGCCGCGTGGTGGAATTCGAAACGGCGCCTAATCCAGCGCTTGGGTTGCGCGCCATCCGCTGGTCACTGTCCGAGCCGTCGATGTTCCTGACCCAGCTGCGCGCACTGCTGCGGGCGTCTGCCTATGGGCAGGTGAAGATTCTCGTGCCGATGATGGCGCATGCCCGCGAGATCGACCAAACACTGGAATTGCTGGAGCAGGCCAAGCGGCAACTCGATGATGCCGGTGTGCCGTACGATCCGACCATCAAGATCGGCGCCATGATCGAGATTCCTGCGGCGGTGCTGATGTTGCCGATGTTCCTGCGGCGGTTGGATTTCCTGTCCATCGGCACCAACGACCTGATCCAGTACACGCTGGCCATCGACCGTGCCGACAATGCCGTGGCGCATCTCTACGATCCGCTGCATCCCGCGGTGCTGCAGCTGATCGCCCGCACGATCCACGAAAGCCGCGAGGCAGGCGTGCCGATCTCGGTCTGCGGCGAGATGGCGGGCGATCCGGTCATGACGCGCTTGCTGCTCGGCATGGGACTGCGCGAATTTTCCATGCACCCCTCGCAGCTGCTGCAAGTCAAGCAGGAAATCCTGCGGGCCGACTGCGGCCGCCTGGAAAAGCTGGTGCGGCCTGTGCTGGACGCCTACGAGCCGGCTGCACTCGAGGCGGCGCTGGAGCGTCTGCAGCACGACTGAGCACGGGTCCGGAGCGAATCCGCGCTAGCGCCAGCAAGGGTCGCGGGGTATGGAATCCTCAGTCAAGTGACGGTTGCTGCCTAAATAATCCGCACTCAGCAAATGGGAATTGTTATCATTAATATTCTCTGTTATGCTCGATTCCACGCAAGGCCGAAGCGCGTCGTGGTGACGCACCGGGTCCTGCCTGCGGGAGGTGCGCGTGTACGTCTGTATCTGCAACCAGGTTTCTGATCGTGAGATTCACGGGGCTGTCCGCCTGGGCGTGACGACCCTGGACGAGCTTGCCGAGACTCTGGGCGTGGGCACCTGCTGCGGGCGTTGCCGCGAGTGTGCGCACAATGTCCTGCAGGAGGGCATGGCCGCTGCATCCCTCCAGCCTGTCAGCCTGATCCGCAAGGCTGCCGATCATTCCTCCTATGCCAGTACCGGGTCGCATGCCATAATGCAGGCTGAAGGCCCGTTGGTCGCCAACGACCAAAACAGCGAACTGACCGCCTGAGCGTCAGTCGGTCAGCTTCCTCTTCGCGTATTGCCCTGCAGTCGCCTCACATGCAAGTGTGGCGCCCGGCGGGGCATTGCCGCATGCGGGCCAGAAGAACTTAACAGGAGCCCGGTATGAAAGGTGATAAGCGCGTCGTTCAGTATCTCAACCAGCAACTCACCAACGAGCTGACAGCGATCAACCAGTATTTCCTGCACGCCCGGATCTATCGCCACTGGGGCTTCAAGAAGATCGGTGAGCACGAGTACCGCGAGTCGATCGGCGAGATGAAGCATGCCGACAAGCTGATCGACCGGATCCTGATGCTGGAGGGCCTGCCCAACCTGCAAGACCTGCACAAGGTGATGGTTGGCGAGAATACGCCGGAGATGCTGTCCTGTGACCTCACGCTTGAGAAAAGCGCACACGCGCTGGTCAAGGAAGCGATTGCCTACTGCGAGAGCGTGAGCGATTTCGTGAGCCGCGAGCTGTTCGTGGAAATCCTCGACGACACTGAGGAACACATCGACTGGCTCGAAACCCAGCTCGAGCTGATCGATAAGGTCGGCTTGCAGAACTACCTGCAGTCGCAGATGGAGCCGGGCGACGCCTGAATCTCGTCCTTCCTGGATTCCGCCATTCGTGGCGGCCCCGCAGCACGGGCGCCGCTGCGATAGCCGGTACATTCAGCCGTTTGCGGGTAACGCCCCGTACCCCTACCGGCTCGCAGCTTCCACCATCCACTGCCGGTCAAGATCCGTGCAGCAGAAGTTTCCACCCCACCACCTGTACCGCAGACGAAGCTGAGACCGGCCTAAGGTGTTACCGCGTGCTCCGCGTGGCCACACACCTCGCACTCCGGATTGCGTGCCAGCGCCAGGCTCGTCCATTCCATGTTGCGGGCATCGAGCATCAGCAGCTTGCCCGCCAGCGATTCGCCTGTCCCGATCAGCAGCTTCAGCGCTTCGGCGGCCTGCACCGTACCGACCATGCCGACCACCGGCGCGAACACGCCCATGGTGGCGCAGGCCACTTCCGGCGCATCGGCCGACGGCGGGAACAGGCAGGCATAGCACGGGTTCTCCGGCACGCGCTTGTCGTAGACGCTGATTTGTCCATCGAAACGGATCGCGGCACCTGACACCAGCGGCACGCGATGGACGACGCAGGCGCGGTTGATCGCATGCCGCGTGGCGAAGTTGTCACAGCAATCGAGCACGACATCGGCGGTACGTACCAAGGCCTCGAGGCGCTCCAGATCGACCCGCTCTGGCACCAGTTCAACTGCTACGCCGGGGTTCAGGCGTGCGACGGCCTCGCGTGCCGATTCGACCTTCAGGCGACCGACATTGGCCGTGGTGTGGATGATCTGGCGTTGCAGGTTGGTGAGGTCGACCGTGTCGTCATCGACGATCGTCAGGCGGCCTACCCCGGCCGCAGCCAAGTAGGGTAGCGCCGCCGCACCGAGGCCGCCGGCGCCGATCACCAGGGCATGGGCAGCGAGCAGCCGCGTCTGCCCTTCGATGCCGATCTCGTCGAGCAGGATATGGCGCGAATAACGGAGCAGCTGGTCGTCGTGCATGATGCGGTGCGGACGCGGGAAGGTGGCAGGCCTGGCCTGCCACCTGGGGTCCCTGTCTATCAGGGGGCGTTCTTGCCGGTTGGCGTGCCGAGTGGCTTGATACCGGGCTCGCTGGCCGGGGCGGCGGGTGCTGCCGGGGCTGGGGCTGGCTTGGCCGGCGCCGCCTTGGCAGGCGCTGCCGGCAGGCGGCGAGCCTTGTTGGCATCGTTCGTTGCCATGGCCTCGAGCGCTGATTTCGAGCGCTTCACCGGCTGGCCCTTCAGTTGCGCGATGGCTTGCTGCAGCATGAAGTCATCCGCCGAGCCCAGTTCCGGCGGACGCTTCTTGCGATCGCGCTCACGCTCTTCCGGGGTCTTCTTGGCATTTTCTTCCTCGAGCCGGCGCAGCTCCTCGATGCGGCGCTGCTCGCGTTCCGTCATTTCCTGCTCTTCCGATTCCTGCTTGTTGCGCAAGTGGCGCTCGGTATCGATCTCGCGCGTGATCAGTGCGTCATCCGGATCGCCCTCGGCGCTCTGGTCGACCGGCACGTCGGGCCGGATGCCCTTGGCCTGGATCGATTTGCCGGTTGGCGTGTAATAGTAGGCAATGGTCAACTTGATGCCAGTGTCGTTCGACAGCGGGCGCACGGTCTGCACCGAGCCCTTGCCGAACGAGGTCTTGCCCATGATGGTGGCGCGCTTGTGATCCTGCAGTGCGCCGGCGACGATTTCCGAGGCCGAGGCAGTGTAGGCATTCGTCAGCACCACCATCGGCACGGTCTTGAAGATCGGCGGCAGGTTGCGCAGCGGATCGTCCTCGAACGACGACAACCGGTAGTTGGCGTAATTCGCCCGATACTGGCGCTTGGCGTCCGGCACCTGGCCGTTGGTCGACACCACCAGTGCATCGTCCGGCAGGAAGGCAGCCGAGACACCGACGGCACCCTGCAACACGCCGCCACCGTTATTGCGCAGGTCAAGCACCAGACCCTTGAGATTCGGTTCCTTCTCGGCGATTTCCTTCAGCTTGCGTGCCAGGTCGGGCACCGTGCGCTCCTGGAAGGAGGTCAGGCGCACCCAGGCATAGCCGGGCTCCAGCACCTTCGACTTGACGGACTGCACGCGGATCTCGGCGCGCGTGATGGTCACCGGGAAGGTGCGCTCGTCGGACTTGCGGTAGATCGTCAGCGTGACCTTGGTGCCCGGCTCGCCGCGCATGCGCTTGACCGCCTGCTCGAGCGGCATGCCGCGCACGGGCTTGTCGTCGATGCGCGTGATCAGGTCACCCGGCTGGATGCCGGCGCGGAAGGCGGGCGTGTCCTCGATCGGGTTGATGACCTTGACGAGGCCTTCTTCCTGCGAAATCTCGATGCCCAGGCCGGCGAAGCGGCCGCGCGTACCTTCCTGCAGCTCGTTGAAATCCTTCTTGTCGAGATAGGCCGAATGGGGGTCGAGGCTCGAGACCATGCCCTTGATTGCCTCGGTCAGGAGTTTCTGGTCGTTGACCGGCTCCACATACTCACGCTTGATCTGCCCGAAGATGTCCGCCATCAGCCGGAGTTGCTCGAGCGGCAGCGGGCCCGGAGTGTTCTGGGCCGTGGCCGAGAACTGCAGCGTGGCCAGCACGCCAGTCACGAGGCCGGCGGAGATCAGGGTAAGGTTCTTGAGCGAAGGTCGCATGTGTCGATGCCTGAACAGAAAATCGCCGCGAAGTTGCGGTAGGGCCCGGCAGGAAGCGCTATCAAAATGCTTCTGGTGTCGTTGCTCGGCCTTGCCGTACTACTGTACTGTCTGCGGCCACGCGCCTAGTCAGAACCGCTTCGCTTCATTTTGATAGCGTTCCATCCAGAGCCTGCCACAGTATAAAGCGGTCCGGTCACGGCTGCCGGACCGCCCGCAGGTTTATTTGGCCTTGCCCTGGTTGGCAACCGCGGCCAGCGAGGCCTCCACCGCCGCCGCGTCGCCCAAGTAGTAGTGGCGGATCGGCTTGAGCATGGCATCCAGTTCGTACACCAGCGGCGTGCCGTTGGGAATGTTTAGCCCAACGATATCGCTATCGGAAATGTTATCGAGGTACTTGACCAGCGCGCGGATGCTATTGCCATGCGCCGCGATCACGATCCGCTTGCCGGACAGGATGGCCGGCGCGATCTTCTCGTTCCACAAGGGCAGCACGCGCGCCACCGTATCCTTAAGGCACTCGGTGAGGGGAATTTGTTCCCGGTCGAGCCCGGCATAGCGCGGGTCGTTGTATGCCGTGCGCTCATCATCGGCGGCCAGCGCCGGCGGGGGCGTGTCGTAGCTGCGGCGCCAGACCAGCACCTGCTCGTCACCGAACTTGGCTGCCGTTTCGGCCTTGTTGAGGCCCGAGAGCGCACCATAGTGGCGCTCGTTGAGGCGCCACTCGTGTTCCACCGGAATCCACAGCAGGTCCATTTCCTCCTGCACGTGCCACAGCGTGCGGATGGCGCGCTTGAGCACCGAGGTGTAGGCAACATCGAAGGTGAAGCCAGCTTCCCGGAGCAGCTTGCCGCCTTCGCGGGCCTGCGCGATGCCGGTTTCAGTGAGGTCGACGTCGACCCAGCCGGTAAAGCGGTTTTCCTTGTTCCAGGTGGATTCGCCGTGGCGAATCAGTACGAGCTGATACATGGTGCGTCCTGATGTGAACTGATGATCGGTCATAATACGGGCACTGCACGGCGTGCGCGCCACGCGGCCAATCCGCTATTTTATAATGCGGCGACCCAACTTCCGCCTGGAAACCCATCGTGACGTTTTTTTCCGACTACAACAACCTCGGCCTGCTTGCCATTGCCCTTGTCTCGGGCGGCCTGCTGGCCTGGCCGGCACTGACGCGGCGCACCACTGGCGCGAGCGTGAATATCTCCGAAGCGACCCGGCTGATCAACAAGCACAATGCCGTGGTCGTAGACATCCGCGATGCCGTCGAATACACGGCCGGCCATCTGCCACAAGCCAAGTCGGCGCCGCTTGCTGAACTTGGCGGCAAGGTCGCGACCCTTGCAAAGAACAAGACCAACCCCATCATCGTGGTATGCCAGACCGGCAAGCTCTCGGGCAAGGCCCATGCAGCTATCAAGGAAGCCGGGTACAGTGAGGTGTATTCGCTCGAAGGCGGGATCAACGCCTGGCGACTGGCGGGCTTGCCGCTGGTGAAGTGAGCGGTTGACCACAGGAGAAGCAAGGCATGGCCAAAGTTGTGATGTACAGCACCACCGTTTGTCCGTACTGCCAGATGGCAGAACGGCTGCTGCGTTCGCGCGGCGTCGATGCAATCGAAAAGATCCTGATCGATCGGGAACCCGGCAAGCGCGAGGAAATGATGGAGCGCACCGGCCGTCGTACGGTCCCGCAGATCTACGTGGGTGAAACCCATGTTGGCGGCTTCGATGACCTCTCGGCGCTCGACAAGCAAGGTGGGCTGCAGCCGCTGCTGGCCGCGTGATGTTTCGGTTCCCGCCTGGCGGGAACCGCGCTGATCCTCATGTAACATAGCGTTTTCCCCGCGCGGCATGCTGCGCGGCCACGATCGCGTGGCCAGTGCGTGCATTGCCCGCCGCGGATTCCATCGACTCCGTCCATCGACACTACAGACCGACTTCCATGAGCGAACAGCAAGCCAATCCGGCACAAGACGATCAGCCCTTCTTCAACATCCAGCGCATCTATCTGAAAGATCTGTCGCTGGAGCAGCCGAATTCGCCGGCCATCTTCCTCGAGCAGGAAGCCCCCGGCGTAGAAGTCCAGGTCGACGTGTCGGCCGCCCAGCTTGGTGAAGACGTGTTCGAAGTTGTCGTCACCGGCACGGTTACCACCAAGGTACAGGATCGCGTGGCCTTCCTCGTGGAAGCGCACCAAGCCGGCATCTTCGATATCCGCAACGTGCCCGTCGAGCAGCTCGACCCGCTGCTGGGCATCGCTTGCCCGACCATCCTCTACCCGTACCTGCGTTCCAACATCGCCGATACCATCACGCGCGCTGGCTTCCAGGCCATCCACCTGAGCGAAATCAACTTCCAGGCGCTCTACGAGCAACGCCTCGCGGCCGCCATGGAAGAAGCCAACGCCCAACAAGCCAACGGTAGCGGCATCGTGATGCCCGACGGCTCGCAGGCCAGCACGCACTGAGCGTATGAGCTGCATCGTCACTGCGCGGATAGGCTGCGTCCTCCGTGAGGCGGGGCGCTGCGTGCCCTGCGACGCCCGATGATCTCCGTGACCGTCCTCGGTGCTGGTGCCTGGGGCACCGCGCTGGCGAGCCACGCATCCCGCGCACACGATGTGTTGCTGTGGGGGCGCGATGCAGCCGAGCTGGCCGCCATCGGCGCGGCCCGCGAGAATGCCCGCTACCTGCCGGGGGTGCCGCTGCATCCCGGCCTGCGTACCGAACCTGATCTTCAGGCTGCACTGGCCCATGCCGCGCAGCCTGACGGACTGCTGGTCATCGCCACACCGGTCGCCGGCCTGCGCGACATGGCGGCGATGTGGCTTGCGCAGGCCAGCGCGGCGCGCATGATCTGGTTATGCAAGGGTTTCGAACCCGATACGGGCAAGCTGCCCCATCAAATGGTGCAGGAAGTGATCGACGCGCATGGCGGCAGCGCTGCCGGCAATGGCGTCCTGTCGGGCCCGAGCTTCGCACGCGAGGTCGCGCAGGGGCTGCCGTGCGCATTGACCGTGGCCAGCAGCGATCCGGTCGTGTGCGAACGTGTACAGCAGGTCTTCCATCATCACGCCATGCGTATCTACGCCTCGGACGATATCGTTGGTGTTGAGGTCGGCGGGGCTGTGAAGAATGTGCTGGCGATCGCCACCGGCGCCAGTGACGGGCTCGGCTTGGGCCTCAATGCCCGGGCGGCGCTCGTGACCCGCGGACTGGCGGAAATGACGCGCCTCGGCATGGCCCTCGGGGGGCGCGCAGAGACATTCATGGGGCTGACAGGTGTGGGCGATCTCATCCTCACTGCCACAGGTGACCTGTCGCGCAACCGCACGGTTGGCATGCGACTGGCGCAAGGGGGAAAGCTGGACGACATCCTGCGCGACCTCGGTCATGTCGCGGAAGGCGTTCGCTGCGCGCGTGCCGTTCTGTCGCTCGCAAAACAACAGGGCGTGGATATGCCCATTACGGAGGCGGTGTGCGAAGTGCTGTTCAATGGTCTGCCGGTGCAGACCGCCGTGGAGCGGTTGCTGCAGCGGGACGCGCGCGCCGAATAATCCGTGCCCTCGCACGCATGCTCGCGGGAGGCGCTGGCATATGCCTGGTCTCGCATGCACTGGCAAGCACTCCGCCTGCTTCATCTTCCGGCGCTGGGGCGGAGAGCGCAGTCGCCTGGCCGACCCGCCCGGTGCGCATGGTCGTCCCGTATCCTCCGGGATCGACCCCCGATCTGGTGGCGCGCTATGTCAGCGAAAAGCTGGGCAGCGCCATTGGCCAGCCGGTCATCATCGATAACCGTGTCGGCGCCGGCGGCAACATCGGTACCGGACATGTGGCGCGCGCCAAGCCCGATGGCTACACGCTGCTGTTCACCATCAACGGACCGCTGGTTACCGCGCCGCTGCTGTATTCGCGACTCGATTACGATCCCGGGCGTGACTTCGTCCCCGTGGCGCTGATTGCCACCTCGCCGTCGGTGCTGGTGGTGGATGCGCGCCTGCCGGTGCGCACAGTTGCCGATCTGCGCGCCTACGCCGCTGCCCGTCCCGGCAAGCTGGCCTATGGTTCCGTCGGCAAGGGCAGCTCGGCACACCTGACAATGGAGCAATTCAAGACCCGGGCCGAGATCGATCTCCTGCATGTACCGTACGCCAGCTATGCCCAGGTCGTCACCGCGATGCTGGGCGGTCATGTGCAGGTCGCCTTCATGGTGCCGGGTTCCGCCATGCCGCAGGTCCAGACAGGGAAGCTGCGTGCGCTGGCGGTGACCGCGCCGGCGCGCTCGATGCTCCTGCCCGATTTGCCGACCATGATCGAATCCGGCTTCAGTCAGTTGGAGTCCACGACTTGGCAGGCGCTGCTTGCACCTGTCAATACGCCTGCACCTATCGTGGAACGGTTGCAGAAAATCATTGCCGACCTGCTGCAGGACGATGCCACGCGCACGGCTTTTCGCGCCAACTATTTCCTGCCGGCCACCGGTGCAGTGTCGTTGCTCGGCGATTTCATGCGGGCCGAACGTGAGCGCTGGGCTGTGTGGATCCGCGCAGCCAATCTGCGCCCCGAGCCTTGAGCGTCACCCCTCCCTTAGGCCCCGCCGTCGTAGCCCATCTGTCGCCACGCTTCGTAGACCACCACTGCCACGGTGTTCGACAGATTCAGGCTGCGGTTACCAGGCCGCATCGGCAGGCGGATGCGCTGCGAAGTTGGAAAGCTGTCGCGCAGCGTGGCCGGTAGTCCGCTCGTTTCCGAGCCAAAGACAAACCAGTCGCCGGGTTGGAATGCCAGACTGGCGAATGGTGTCGAGCCACGCGTTGTCATGGCGAACATGCGTGCCATATCCGGCCGCTCGGCAGTGAGCAGCGCTTCCCAGTGATCATGCACCTTCATCGTGGCGTACTCGTGATAGTCGAGGCCGGCGCGACGCAGGCGCGCATCGTCGATGTCGAAACCCAACGGCCTGACCAGATGCAACTGGGCACCGGTGTTGGCGCACAGCCGGATCACATTGCCGGTATTGGGCGGAATTTCGGGGGCGACGAGTACGACATGAAACATGATGGTGAAGAACAGACAGGGCGAGGCCGCAGTGTAGCAGCCTCGCTTACCTGTTGCGCTCCGTCCCCGACGCAGGCCTATCGCGCGATTTGGAAGGTGTACACATGCATGCTGGTGCGCGCACTTGGCGCCTGCGGTGCGGGCCGCGCGGCGCGTGTGCGGTAGCTGGCGAAACCTGCATCCATGAAGGCCAGCACGTCATCGTTCGCGGCAGCATCACCGACACCGGCGGCGGTACCCCGCGTCTGCGCCAGTGACGGCTGTGCGAGAAACGAGAAATCGGCGCGCTCCTGTCCGCGGCTGGCGTCCACGGCAATGGTCAGCAACCGTTCCATGCCCAGCGTCTCATCGGTGATCTCGATTTCGAAGGCATGGCTGGCATTCGGCTCGAGGCGGTTGCTGGCGCCCGCGCCATCGGGAAACAGCGTATTGATGCCATAGCGCGCATCCAGGTACAGCATGGTCACGTCGACCGGCGTGAAGCCGTTGTTGCGCATGGCGACTGCCAGCCGGTCCCCCGGCCGCAGCGTGGGCACTTGTTCTGGCGCGACGTCGACCGTGCCCTCTGCGCTGGCACGGCGCAGCGTCACCTCGAGGCGCGAGGCCGGCTGCGCAATCTCGGACAGGCGGGCAGCCAGGCGCAGCAGATTGGTGGAGCGTGCCACTGCATGCAGCGCGGTCGCCAGTTTGCGGTCCAGGTTCGTCTTGGCATCAGGCGTGGCCAGCAGTGTCGCACTCTGCGGACATACATTGCCGTCGGCGCCAGTATCACAGGGCGCGCCTTGCAGCGAAGGCGGCAAGAGCACGATGCGGTCCGGCAGCAGCTTGAGCATCACGGCGCCTTGCGCTGGCGCATCCACCCATGTGAGTACCGTGCCGGGCACCGCATCGGTCTTGGCCCGCAAGTATTTCACCGTCGCACTGCCGGCACATGCTGTGCCGCAGTCACGCGCATCCACGCTGACGCGCAGCGCGTAGTCTGGTAGCGCCTGCACGGCACGCGCATATGCGCTCTTCGGCAGGGTGGCTGGCTGCAGTGCGGGCTTGCCGCGATATGCCACCGGTTCGGCACGCGCCATGGCGAGCGAGACTTCTGTCAGGCGCATGTAGCCGAGCGCTTTGTCGGTCGGAGCGAGCGGATCGGCCAGCACGGCGAGCGTCGCGCCGTTCGCCAGCCCGGCCAGCGCCCCGGCGCGCACGGTCAGCGGCATCCCAGGTTCGATCGCCCATTGGCGCACCACTGGCACTTGTTGGCCCAGCACTGGCTGATCGAGGGCGGTGCCGGAGAACAGCGGCGTCACGCGCGTTTCGTTCATCGCGCCGTAGCGGGCGAGCACATACTGCGCCATCTGCCGGTAAGTCATTGGTGTACCGGTTTCGAGTGCCTCCATCACCATGTAGCCGAACAGGCCGTACTGGCGACCGTCGGCATGGCCGAGTGGCAGGCGCATCTCAGGTGTGGTCTCGCGGGTCTGCGCCGCGTAGAAAAAGACCGAGTTACCATCGCCGGTGCGGTTGCCTGCAAGCTCCGGCGACATCGGCTGGATACTGCCGGTAACGGGGGCGCCGCGCATCCGGCTACCGTCGCGGGCGGCGTCATCGAGCGCAGCCTGCGGAATGCCCAGTTGTGCCGGATTGACGTAGCGCATACGCACATCCGGGCTGGCGCCACGCACCAGCGTGGCCGAGTGGCAGGCATCGAACACGCCCCAGACGAAGGCCCCGGTGGCGCGGATGCGGTCGACGGCGGCCCGCAGCTCAGTCTTGATCAGGGCATTCTCGACGCTGCCGCGCGCGCCAGACCACTGGCCGATATCGCGTGGCAGGAAGATTTCGAACAGGCCGTCGGTCTCCGCACGACCCTCTTCGGTGGTGCGGTCGGCTGGCTGCTGGCTGCCATGTCCGGCAAAGTACAGCAGAACCGTATCGTCCTTGGTGGCGGTCTTCGCCAGGCGTTCGAGTGCGCGGAGGATGTTGGCGCGCGTGGGCAGTTCGGCGCTCGTCACGCCGTCTGCCAGCACGGTGACGTTGGCTGACTGGAAACCGCGGCGACTCAGAATATCGCGCATTCGCGCGATGTCATTGCGGGGACCTTCAAGCTGGAAATTCTGGCCGAGG
>DATLHT010000186.1:0-8771 GCA_035539795.1 Burkholderiaceae bacterium | reverse complement strand
TTCTGGATGTGGACCGTGGCATTCCTTGGCGCCAGCACGGCTTTCATCGAGTCGACATTGGCGCAGATTTACAAGGAAAACGTCGACGGACAGTATCGTGGCGGCCCGGCCTATTACATCGAGAAGGCCATGGGGCTGCGGTGGTATGCGTGGCTGTTCGCGCTGGCGACGGTCATTGCCTGCGGTGTGTTGATGCCAGGCGTGCAAGCCAACAGCATTGCGGCGGCCATGCAGCAATCGTTCGCGATCCCGCCGGTCGTGACGGGCGCTGTCGTAGTAGTGCTGATGGGGCTGATCATCTTTGGCGGCGTCAAACGGATTGCCATGTTTGCGGAGTTCGCCGTGCCCTTCATGGCATTCGGCTACATCCTGATCGCCACAGTGATCGTTGTCTTGCATATCGAGCAACTGCCTGCGGTGCTGGCTCTGATCCTGCGCAGCGCATTCGGGCTCGATTCCGCCTTTGGCGCCGTCATTGGCATGGCGATCCAGTGGGGCGTGAAGCGTGGCGTCTATTCCAATGAAGCCGGTCAGGGCACGGGGCCGCATCCTGCCGCGGCAGCGGAAGTGTCCCATCCGGCCAAGCAGGGGCTGGTACAAGCTTTCTCCGTCTATATCGATACGCTGTTTGTCTGCTCTGCGACGGCCTTCATGATCCTCGTCACCGGCGCCTACAACGTGTTCGGCCCGGCCGGGCGCGCGCTGTTCACCGGCGCCCCGGGCATCGCGGTCGGGCCGGCCTATACGCAGCAGGCGGTAGAAAGCGTCCTGCCTGGCTTCGGCGCCGCCTTCGTCGCCATTGCACTGTTCTTCTTCGCATTCACCACGGTCATTGCCTATTACTACATCGCGGAAACCAATGTCGCCTACATCAACCGCAAGATGCATCGTCCCTGGGCCCTGTTCCTGCTCAAGGTCACGATCCTCGCGGCAACTTTCTATGGCTGCGTACGTACGGCGGAACTGGCATGGGCGCTGGGCGACATTGGCGTCGGCCTGATGGCCTGGCTCAACATCATCGCCATTCTCATCCTGCAGAAGCCAGCGCTGCTAGCGTTGCGCGACTACGAGGCTCGCCGGCGCGCCGGCGAGGATCCGGTCTTCCATCCTGCCGAGCTAGGCATCCGCAACGCAACCTTCTGGGAAAATCGGGAGTCTGCGCCCCGGCAGTGAGCTGCATGCCCGCATCCTGATCCGCCCGGCCATCGTGCCGGGCGTTTTCTTAAGTCCACCTGCTACGTCCGCATGGCGGTGGAACGATCCTCACCAAGTTGTTACATATCGAGGCATTCAAGGGGAGTGCGCACCTGTCCGGGCTTCGGTTCGATGGCCGGGCGGCTGCTCCTCGGCGGCCGACGGAGTCGGCCCACCCCGACCCGGTGCCGAGATGAGCGACGAAAAAACCGAACAACCCACACCCAAGAAACTGCGCGACGCGCGCAAGAAGGGAGATGTTGCCTACAGCAAGGACTTCACCCAGACGGTGCTGATCGTGGCGACATTCGGATATCTGGTCATGGCCGGCGCGAGCATGATGGAGTCGCTGTCCAACATGTTGCTCGCGCCAGAGCATTTGCTGGCCCTGCCGTTCAGGGAGGCGCTGGGTGTGCTGACGGGTTACCTGCTGCGCGAAGCGGTCTGGTTCATGGTGCCCTTCCTGCTGATCGTGATCGGCCTGGGCATCTTCAGCGACGGACTTCAGGTCGGGGTGGTGATGGCCTTCGAAAAGATCAAGCCGAACGGCAAGAAGCTCGACATGGTCGCCAACCTGAAGAACATCTTCTCGGCCAAGAACATGATGGAGTTCATCAAGTCGGTCCTGAAGATTCTCTTTCTGTCGGCGTTGCTGACGCTATTGACGAAGGAGGCGCTACCCGGGCTCGTGGCGATCCCGCAGGCCGGCGTGCAGGGTATCGGCACCGGCATGGGCATCATCATGAAGCTCATGTTCATCAATCTGGGGATTGCCTATGTGCTGATCTCCGGCGCCGACCTGTTCTGGCAGCGCTACCAGTATTTCAAGCAGTTGCGCATGACCAAGGACGAGGTCAAGCGCGAATACAAAGAAATGGAAGGCGATCCGCATATCAAACAGAAACGCCGCGACCTGCGCCGCGAGATCGCCGAAAACAGCAGCGAGGCGCGTGCGGCCTCGGCGACCACCCTGGTTACCAACCCGACGCACGTTGCGATTGCGCTGTACTACGAAAAGGACATCACCGCGCTGCCGGTGGTCACGGCCAAGGCGGAAGGCCCATTGGCCCTGCGCATGATCGACGCCGCACGTGCACATGGCGTACCGATCATGCGCAATGTGCCGCTGGCGCGAGCGTTGTTGGCGGGCGCGCCAGTGGAGCGCTACATTCCAGGCGAGTTCATCGAGCCGGTGGTGGAGGTCCTGAAGCTGGTCAACCGCCTGCGTGCACAGGGCGGGCCATTGGAAGCAGAGATGTAAGAAACCTTCGGGTGCGTACACCGGCCCGGAACTGGCATGGTGCCAGCAGGAGAAATACGATGTGGAAAAAATGGATCTCGGGCGCCAGCTTGTTGTGGTTCGCCACGCTGGGGTTTGCCGCTCCCGCTGCGCCCTGGCCGGATGCGCCGTTCAGCTACTACGCCAACAATGCCCGGCTCGATAATGTGCTGCGCGAGTTCGCCAGCAACTTCAGCATGTCGGCACAACTGACGCCAGGCGTGACGGGCATGGTGAACGGGCGTTTCAATACCACCAGCCCGACGGAATTCATCAACCGCCTGAGCAGCATCTATGGATTCACGTGGTTCACCTACTCGGGGACACTGTATGTCTCGAAGTCGACCGAAACGGTCACGCGCGGCATCACCGCAGCCGGCAGCATCAGCGGCGCCCGCGAGGCATTGACGAGTCTTGGCATCATCGATCCGCGTTTCGGCTGGGGCGAGATGCCCGACCAGGGGGTGGCGCTGGTATCCGGGCCGCCGGCCTACGTCGACCTGATCGAGCGGACCATCAAGAGCCTGCCGCTGGGCGGGTCGGCACAGCAGGTCATGGTGTTCCGCCTGCGGCATGCCTCGGTCGACGACCGTACGATCATGTACCGCGACCGCGAGATCACCACGCCGGGTCTGGCAACCGTCATCCGCAACCTGTTCAGCGGCAACGACAGTGGTCCGGTGGGTGTGACCAATACCACGCTGCGCGCGCTGGCTGCGCCATTGAAGTCGGCTGCGCCGATCGTCGAAGATGCATCGGCCAACGGCGATACCAACGCCGCGCCTGCTCCTGCCGCAACGCCGCGCGCAAGCCGTGGGCGCCAGGCCGGGCGGCCGACCATCCAGGCCGATTCGCGCATCAATGCCCTCATCGTGCAGGACATTCCGGAGCGACTGCCGATGTATGAGCGCCTGATCCGCGAGCTCGATGTGCCGACGGCCCTGATCGAGATCGAGGCACTGATCATCGACATCAATTCCGACAAGCTCAAGGAGCTTGGTATCTCGTGGGGCGGGCGGATTGGCAAGGTGGCTGGCGGTTATGGCAACCTGAACAACAATGACTCGCAAGGGATCTCGATCGGGGCCGCCGTATCGGGTGCCATCAATCCGACCACATTACTGGTCGATGCTGGCAACTACCTGATTTCGCGCATCCACGCCCTCGAAGGGGAGGGCGATGCGCACATCCAGTCGAGCCCGTCGATCCTGACCATCGACAACGTCGGTGCCTTGCTGGATCTTTCCGAAACCTTCTACATCCGCACGCTCGGCGAACGCGTTGCCAGCGTGACGCCCGTGACTGCCGGCACGACACTCAAGGTTACGCCGCGCTATCTGCCGGGAGAGGGGGGCGTACCGTCCGTCCAGCTCACGGTGGATATCGAGGATGGGCAAATCCAGGATCGCCAGGTCGATATGCTGCCCACCGTGCGCCGCAGCGTGGTCAGCACGCAGGCCATCGTTGGCGAAAACCAGACCTTGCTGATTGGCGGCTACAACACGCTCGCGCGGACCGAGCGCGATGATGGCGTGCCGGGTCTTAAGAATATTCCTATCCTCGGCGCCTTGTTCTCGACGCGCAGTTCGAGTTTCCAGAAACGCGAACGGCTGTTCATGATCAAGCCAAAGATCATCGCCTCGCCGACGATAGCTTCGGCGGCACCTGCTGTGGCCCCGAACGAACTGTTGCCACCCGGCACGGATCTCTCCAAGCCCGAACTGCGCGGCAAGGCACCGGCTGGCAAGCCCGCTCGCCCGGAAAACCGGAAAACCCCGGCCGCCGTGATGCCGGCCAGCATGCCGGCAAGTGGCGTACCATCAGCCGGCACGACCGCGGCCCGTCCGGCGCTGGGGCCGACCACGCTCACCTGGCATGAGGATGTGCAGCGCAAAGCCATTCCCATGATCGAAGTGCCGCTCGCGCCAGGAGAGACCGGGACCACTGGAAAAATGGCGTCTGCCGGCAAGAGTGGTACCGTCACTGGCTTGCAGTCTTCGACTGGCGCGCCGATCCGCATGGGCGCCACCGAGTGGTAGGGCAATCGGCATGCACCCACGCGTTGCTGCATGACTTGTGGTGCCGGTGAGCGGCGTACTCCAGAATTCATGGCTGCCAGTCACTGCTCAGGTTCAGGAGTCAGGAGTCAGGAGTGGTGGCCCTGCAGACGGAATGCGGCAGGCTGTCACGCCCATCGGCGATGGCACACCTGCGTTGTGTTGATTGAAGAGGGACGCTCCGAGTCGTTCCATGCCCTGGGGCAGAGACTGAGAGAAGGACGCCTGTGAGGATCCAGGGCCGGTCAATGCGTGATAGTGCGCTCGTGCGGTGTTTCAACCACGGGCGCTTCCCCTTCTTGGGGCAGCGACTGATGATGTTGTGAATTGCTGCCTTGCTAAGAAAATTCTTGAAGTGTTGCCCGAGTCGAGGCCCTACATTGCACGTGACCCGGACTGGTGTCCGAATCTCCCCGAGCCGGCGCTGTTTCGCACAGCGATGACTCAAAACTCCAGCATGACGCCACGTTCTTCCAGACGGCTGCGCAGCGCGGCACGGGCGCGCGACAGACGGCTGCGTACGGTGCCGACCGGGATCGTCAGCAGGGCTGCGGCTTCCTCGTAGGTCAGTTCATCCACCGCTACCAGTACCAGTACATCACGCATGCTCTGCGGTAGTTCGGCCATGGCGGCTTCGAGATGCTGTACGTGCTGGGATTGCTCGAGTTTCTCGGCTGGGCCGGGCGACTCGGACGCTGTGCCATCGAGTGCACTTTCATCGTCGAAGCCGAACCGACGGTGCGGTGCGCGCGACAGATGGTTGCGCACGAGATTCATGGCGATGCCATACAGCCAGGTGGACAACTCGGATTCGCCACGGAACGACTGGAAGGAGCGCACCGCTTCGACGAAAGCTTGTTGCGTCAGGTCTTCCGCGTCGGATGGGTTGCCGATGTTGCGGATGATGAAGCGATAGAGGCGGTTCTGATGGGTTTCGAGCAGGTTGCGGAACAGGATCTCGCGATCACCGGCCGTCATCGGCGGTGCGCCCTGTTCATCGATAACGTCCGTGGCGATGGTCTGAATCGCCGGACATGATGCGGTATCGAAAGTGTTTTGCGATTGCATGATCTCTTCCCCCTGCTGACATCGACTCATCCCGGCGAGATGTGTGATTGGATGGTAGCAGCGGGAAAACGGGGGGATTGTCAACAACTGTTTCTACAGATGTAAGACAACGTAAAGTCGGCGGAAACCGGAAATGCTTAATCTGCCTGGGTTTGCGGGCAGTGCCGCAGGGCGGGGGGGCTTATCCGCGCTTGCGCAGGATGCGGCGAAGGGGGGCTTCCATGGAAAGATCTGCAGCAGGGTGGCCAGCATCTTCCGGTTCATTCGCCGCGGCCTCGCGCATGCCGTCCGGCGGTATGCTGGCATCGGACGGCTGCACCATATGGCTGGCAGCATGCCGCAGCGCATGCTTCAGCCATTGCATGGCTTGCTCCATCGAGACAGGGCTCTCGTGCCGTGCGGCAGCCTCCTCGAAGGCTTGGTCAAGCAGGTGC
The DNA here is from genome assembly GCA_035539795.1 of Burkholderiaceae bacterium. Taxonomy (GTDB): domain Bacteria; phylum Pseudomonadota; class Gammaproteobacteria; order Burkholderiales; family Burkholderiaceae; genus Imbroritus. The sequence continues at coordinate 2,739 of DATLHT010000186.1, read as the reverse complement.
TGCGCTGCATCGCATTGCGCCTGCGTGATGGCGCTTGGCCGCAACCCCAGTTCGATGCAGGCCTGCATGAAGGCGGGAGGGCGCAAGACAGGCGACAGCTGCATGCGCGTGAAAAAATCCATCCCCGACAGCACGGTCTGGGCCGTGCGCGCCATGTGCTCGGCCCGCTCCTGGACACGCGTGGGCAACTCCTCGCCGGGTTCCGGGCGCAGGCAGATTTCCTTGCTGACTGCCCGGAAGATGGCGGCGCCATATTTTCGTCTCAGTGCTGCAGCGAACATATAGTGTGTATGGATACGTTGGAACGTTGCCGTATCGGCCCGCAGGTTACCTCGCGCCTCTCCCCGTGCCTGCGGCGTAGGATCCGCCGGAGGACTGGTTTCCCCCTGACCTGGCGGCGAGCACTCTGCTTGCGGTGGCCAGGCAATGAAGCGAAGAAGAGGCGAAGATTGTGGCACGTCAGGGCGCGAGAAGGGGGAACGATGCCAGTGGGTAACGCGACGATCGTACCCGGTTCCGTCGCAATTTGAAGTTTTTTACATTGTGGAAATTTTCTGCTCAGTCTGGATGGGCTCAGCGGGGGGAGTTTGACCGCCGTGGCGGTTGATCACCGGATGTTCATGGCCCACGTTGCAGGCCAAGCTCGTTCTGCGTCTGGCCTGACCGCCGACAGTCATTCTTTGTGGATGCGCCTGCCGATTGCCATGTGCGGGACTGGCAACGTCGTTGATCACATCGTCCCCGAGACTTCATCGAGGCAGGGCGGCAGTCAACGTCTGATCGCCGCCACTGCGTTGAGTGATTATTGCTTGCGCACGCACGTATCGGGCAGCAGTGCCGTCGCGAACCCCAGCAGCGGCAGGTAGGCGCACAGCTTGTAGACCCACACGATGCCGTGGGTGTCGGCCAGATGGCCGAGGCCTGCCGCGCCCAGTCCGCCAATCCCGAACATCAGGCCGAACATCAGGCCGGAGATCATGCCCACGCGGCCCGGCAGCGCTTCCTGTGCGTAGACGACGAGGGCTGCGAACGCCGACGACATCACCAGCCCCACCATGATGGCGAGCACCGCCGTCCAGAACAGGTCGACATGGGGAAGCATCAGCGCAAAGGGTGCGACACCGAGGAACGACACCCATACCACCGCCTTGCGTCCGATCCGGTCGCCCACCGGTCCGCCGGCAAACGTGCCGGCAGCCACGGCGCCGAGGAAGATGAACAGGTAGAGTTGCGAGGTTTGCACGGACACGTGGAAACGTTCGATCAGGTAAAACGTGAAGTAGTTGGTGAAGGCGGCGATGTAGACGAACTTGGCGAACATCAGCACTGCAATCACAGCAAGTGCACGGAAGATCTGGTTGCGACTCAGGCCGGAGACGGCATGCTTGCCGCTGCCGGTCACTTGGGCCGGCGCGTGCTTCAGGCGCCAGTCGGTCACGCGCAGCAGTACCCAGATGGCAAGCGCCGCCACCAGCATGAACCACGCGATGGCCGGCTGCCCGTTCGGCATGATGATTGCCGCCGCCATCAGCGGCCCGATCGCCGAGCCGGTGTTGCCGCCGACCTGGAACATCGACTGCGCCGTACCGAAGCGCCCGCCCGAGGCCAGGCGGGCAATGCGTGAGGCTTCCGGATGGAAAGTGGACGACCCGACGCCGATGAGCGCGGCGGCGACCAGCAGTGTCGAGAACTGGCCTGCGATGGACAGCAGGCCGATGCCCACCAGGGTGACCACCATGCCCATGGGCAGCAGGTAGGGCTTGGGATGCTTGTCGGTGTACAGGCCGATCCATGGTTGCAGCAGCGATGCCGTGATCTGGAATACCAGCGCGATCCAGCCGATCTCAGTGAAGCTCAGGGAGAACTCGGCTTTCAGCAGTGGGTAGCTCGAGGACACGATGGCCTGGATGGTGTCGTTGAGCAGATGTGCGAAGGCGACTGCGCCGACGATGCGGAGCGCGAAAGACTGGGCCGGCTGTGCCGACGCAGGAGCCGATAAGGAAGGCGCGGTGTTGCTAAGAGCAGTTGCGTTGTCAGACATGGTTTCTTCCGGAAGGGCCGCGAAGCCCGGAACACGATGCAGCAGGGGCTTGCCGATTCGAGGGCTTCACTTTAAATTGATGGCCGGCGGCCCGCATTCATTCTTGGGCCCATTTTTTTCGAATTCGGGCCAGGCCGTCCATCTATGCGAAATATCCAGGTCGACGCTTATGAGAACGTGCCGCGCGATGTCGTGACGGTCGGCAACGACTATCCTGCCGGGCACGTTCTGCCGGGACACAGCCACAAGCGCAGCCAGTGCCTGTATGCCAGCACCGGTGTGCTCACGGTGACGACGCACGAGGGCAGCTGGGTCGTGCCGCCACGGCGCGCTTCGTGGATTCCTGGCGGCGTCGAGCATGAAGTGCGCATGGGCGGCCCGACCAGCACGCGCAGCGCCTACATCCATCCGGACATCGCATTGGCGGCAGGATTGCCGGCGCGTTGCACGGTCATCAACGTCTCGCCGCTGTTGCATGAGTTGCTGTGCGCCGCTGTGGATGTGCCCGCGGAATATGTCTTGGGCGGGCGTGACGATCATCTAATGCAACTGATCGTCGAGGAGATCGCCGGCATGCCCGAGCTGCCATTGAATGCGCCGCTGCCGCATGAACCGAGGTTGGCACGGCTATGCCTCGCATTGCTGCAGGCGCCGACGCTGGAAGCCGATATCGATGCCATGGCACAGCAGGCGGGCAT
>DATLHT010000185.1:0-2529 GCA_035539795.1 Burkholderiaceae bacterium | reverse complement strand
AATGCACCGAGCACGATGTCCCGTGTGATTGCCTCATCGGGGCTGGCGGCTTCCAGGCTGTAGGCACCTGGCAGATCCATGACACGCACCGCACGGCCGGCGGGCGTCACGAGCCGGCCTTCCTTGCGTTCGACGGTGACGCCCGCATAGTTGGCCACTTTCTGGCGACCACCTGTCAACAGATTGAATAACGCGGTCTTGCCGCAATTGGGATTGCCGATCAGTGCAATCCGGCTGGCTGCGCCAGTCATCGAAGGAGAAGAGGGCAACATACTCGGTCAGGCGGAACGCAAATGAACACGGGCAGCTTCCGCGTGACGCAGAGCAAAGCGCGTAAAACCAATCTGGACGACGATCGGGTCGCCGCCGAAGGGGCTGGTCGCAACCACCCGCACGGGCTCTCCCGAAACAAAGCCGAGGTCACGCAGGCGATGTGCAATCACATCGTCCGCGGAGAGCGCATGCACAGCATCCACGATCCCCACTTCGCTGCGCGCCAGTTCCGAAAGAAGCATGTTTCGACCCGTTGTAAATAGAAATCATTCTTATTATATAGGCATTATTCCACGTATGGCTATTGCTGCGCTCGCCCATAAAAAAAGGAGCCCGCAGGCTCCTTTGCATGGGTACATCAAGTAATCGGGACTAGCGGTCAGCCACCAAAACTTCGCGCATGGCCTCAACCACGGCCGCGCATTCCTCCTGCGTGCCGATGCTGATGCGCAGGTACTGTGCGATGCGTGGCAGCGAGAAATGGCGGACGATGACATTGCGCGTCCGCAGGCCGGCCGCTACAGCTGCGGCATCATGCTCGGGGTGGGTCGCGAAAATGAAGTTGGTCGCCGATGGCAGTACCCGGAACCCCAGCGTTTCGAGCTGCTCCGTCAGCCAGTCGCGCGACGACATCACAGCCTTGCAGGTCGACTGGAAATAGGCTTCGTCCTCATACGCTGCAATCGCGCCAGCCAGGGCCAGACGGTCGATCGGATACGAATTGAAGCTGTCCTTCACGCGGTTCAGGCCTTCGATCAAGGGTTGCTGGCCGAAGGCGAGACCCACCCGCAGACCCGCCAGCGAACGCGATTTCGACAGCGTCTGCACGACGAGCACGTTCGGGAATTCCTGGATCAGCGCAATCGCCGATTCTCCACCGAAATCGACATACGCTTCGTCGATCACCACTATCTGATCCGGATGCTGCTCGAGCAGCCGGCGAATCTCCGACAAGGGCAGGGCGATGCCAGTCGGGGCGTTAGGGTTGGCGAGAATGATGCCGCCGCAGGGCCGGTTGGCATAGGCATCGACATCGACAGCCATGGCATCCGTCAACGGCACCGTCTCGCTGGCGATGTCATAGAGCCGGCAGTACACCGGGTAAAAGCTGTAAGTGATGTCCGGAAACAGCAGCGGGGCATCATGGCGCAGCAGGGCCTGGAAGACCAGCGCCAGCACCTCGTCGGAACCGTTGCCGACGAACACCTGGTCCGCCGACAGCCCGTGATAGCGCGCCACCGTCTCGCGCAACGCCGAGGCGCCCGGATCCGGGTACAGGCGGAGCGTATCGCCCACCGCGGCCTGCAGCGCTGCGATCACGCGCGGCGAGGGGCCGTAGGGGTTCTCGTTGGTGTTCAGCTTGACCAGATTGGTCGACTTGGGCTGTTCGCCCGGGACATAAGGAGTCAGCTTATGAACGATCGGACTCCAGTAACGGCTCATTGATTTTCCTTTGGTTTCGGGAAGGCTGCGGCAACGCGGATGCCTGCAGGGCAGGCATCCCCGATTCTATTGCATCCGCGAAAGACAAGGAATAAAGGCAAGGAATGCCAGGCTGGCCACACCACGAAGATATCGATGTCGGCTTGCCCCGGCCGCCATCGCTCAATGCCCGCCGACAACGATTTCCGCAATCACCCCCGTCGTGATTGCCACCAGCAGAAAATCACCACCAATACTCATCCAGTGGTAGCCGCGCGGCGGGGGAGCCAGTCGATAGGCGCGCCAGTCATCCACTACATACTGTCGGCCGTACCTATCGCGTGGCAGGCGATCGCCCTTGCGCCAATGTCCGGGGGCATAGGCTGATGCGCCCGGGCCGCCGGGGCGATGGCCCGGCGGCATGGCATCGGGCCTGCCGTGGGGCGGACCTTTCTTCATGTGCGGCCCTTGGCCGCCCTTGCCATAACCTTGTCCTTTCCCATGGCCGTGGCCAGGCTCGCCATGTCCGCCTCCGCGGCCTGGCTGCGCAAAGCTGGCCGATGACACCAGCATCCCGGAAATCATCAATACCTTCAACACCGTTCGGCGTGTCTGCATGACTTGCTCCTGTGGAAATGAACAACGTATGGTTTGAACATGGCCACTGCGTGGCGCAACAAGCCTAGCCCATGGCTTTCGTGCGGGCAAGCTGTGTAAGAGACCTGCTTATGGTGGGTGGGCGCTGCGACAGGACGCAGGAAAGGAGTCTGTGGTGCGAAAGAGGATTACCGCTGTGGGATGGGGTGTCAGGCTTGGAGTTTGGCTGGGTGCTAC
>DATLHT010000184.1:0-2361 GCA_035539795.1 Burkholderiaceae bacterium | reverse complement strand
GATCGGCAGCGGCCTGCAGAGCAAGCACGCCTTCGACTACCGCCAGTCCAACCGCACGTTTGTGATCGCCGTGGAAGACTATGGCGAGGCCGTGATCCTGCCGCGCTTCGTCGACTGGGTCGCCCAGGTGGCGCCGGATGTGCGCATCAAGATCCGCCCCGAGCCAGCCAACCAGCTGCGCGAGGAACTGAAGAGCGGGCGCGTCGACCTGGCGATCGACTACTTCGTGCTGCGCAATACCGAATTTGTCAGCCAGCGCGTAATGACCGATTCTTTGCTCAGCCTGACACGCCCCGATCACCCGGACGTGGGCGACAAGCTCACGCTCGAAACCTACTTGCAGTTGCGCCATGTCGCCCTGCTTCCGCGCAACAGCGCGCAGCCGATGATCGACCTGGTGCTGGCGCGCCGCCGCCTGGAACGCCACATCGCAGTCGAGGTGCCGCACTTTCAGTCAATGCCGATCATGGTGCAGACCACCAGCATGATCTGCACGCTGCCCAAGCGCATGGCGACGCTATATGCCGACCAGTTCCGCCTGAAGACGCACATTCCGCCGGTGGATACGCCGGATTTTCCGATCTACCTGGTCTGGCACAAATCGGCCGAGGAAGACATGGGGCATCGCTGGTTGCGGGAAAGTCTGATGGAATTGTGTGGACGGCTGTGACGATCCCGGGCTGGCCGCCCAACCGGCTGCGCCGTGCCAGAGGCAGACAGATTGACCAGCACGCCTGCCCGGAGGCGATTTACAATGCACCTCTTGCGGCAGGCCAGCGTCTGGACCTGCCCCCTTGCATTGATCCCGAGGCCGATGCCGTCCACCGCCGTTCCCACCATCGCCATTGCGCCCCGCCGCCAGCCTTCGGCGGCAACGCCATGCGCGATGGCACGGCTGGACCAGCCCATCACGCCCCGTCGCATCTCCTGATTTCGGACACCGCTTCGTGAACTCCCCTGCCCTTGCTGCCCTCTTGCCCGTCATCCTGCTGATTGCGCTCGGCTGGAGCGTGGCCCGCGTGAACTGGGTAAGCCGCGCCTCACTGCGGGACTTCACCAACCTGCTGTTCCTGGTGCTGTTGCCCGCGCTGCTTTTCCGCACCATGGCGCGCGTCAAGCTGGCGGAACTCGATTTCGCGCCGATCGGCATCTACTTTCTCTCGGTCGGCATCGTGTTCGGTGTGACCATGTTGCGGTTCGGTTTCAATACGCTCTCGGCCGCGAGAGGACTGGCGCACATCTTCAGCAACACCGTCCTCATCGGCGTGCCGCTCGTCGGCCTGGCCTTCGGCGAACAGGGGCTGGTCGCGCTCTTCACCCTCGTGTCCGTGCACTCGCTGGTGATCCTCACGACCGTCACGCTGATTTTCGAGCTGGCCATCGCCCGGGAACAACGTGCGGCCGGCATCGGCGCGCACCGCTCCCTGCTGCTCACCGTGCTCGTCGCGGTGCGCAAGAGCATTCTCCATCCCGTGCCCCTACCGATCCTGATGGGTCTGGTGTATGGGCAACTTGGCCTGCCAATACCCGAGGTCGTCGACATATCGCTCAAGATGCTTGGCGCTGCCATGGGTCCGCTCGCGTTGCTGCTGGTAGGCGCGACGCTTGCCTACACGCCGATGGGCGCCATGTGGAAACCCGCGCTGCGCATCGCCATCTGCAAGGTCGTGGTGCATCCGCTGATCTTCCTCGCCTGCGCCTGGGCACTTGGCCAGCGCGGCCCGGCCATCAACATCATGCAGCTGCTGGCCGCCCTGCCCGTGGGCGCGAACGTCTTCCTGTTCACGCAGCGCTACAAGGTGGCGGAAGATGAAGTGTCGACCAGCATCGCCATCTCCACGGCGATGGCGCTGGTGACGGTACCGGTGGTGCTGGCGTTGCTGCCGCATTTTCCGTAACACGCCGGACACTCCTCCACCGGGGACCGTTCCGCGCCCCCCCTGCTCCGCCGCATCCCGCGGCAGTCGCTTCTCATGTCTTGTGCCCGACACCCTGCGTGGCTTGTCGGAACCTTTGCCGGCGTCCATAGTGCATGGAAGTGTGGCGCCCGCCGCACGGGCTCCGATATATCGGCCGGTGATCAAAAAATCCTGAAACGCAGCCCGCTGGCGCGGCATCCAATGCCGCACGCTGCCAGACATGCCGCGCTTTGCACACGGACACCAGACCATGCCGCTCACACTCGTACGCACTGCCGACCCTACCCTGCCAGACGAAGCGCTGGCGTGCCGGATCGCGGACGGCGACACCGATGCACTGCAGGTGCTGATGCGCCGTTACAACCGTCTGCTGTTCCGTACCGCACGCAGCATCCTGCATGAAGACCGCGACGCCGAGGACGCCGTGCAGGATGCCTTCTAC
>DATLHT010000183.1:0-4612 GCA_035539795.1 Burkholderiaceae bacterium | reverse complement strand
ATGCACTCGCTTTGGACATGGGATCCCCCTTCTGTGATGATGGAAAACGGAATGTATGCAGAGTAGCAGATCCCGGCGGCGCTTCGGCCTTCCGGCCGTGCCGCAAGGGTTTTTGCTGAAGCGAAGACTACACTGAGACAGGCACACCTTCGCAAGCCATCTGAGAGGTTTTGATGAAGGACAAGGCGTACTTTTGGAACGTCGACCTGCAGCGTCCTGCTGCGGCAGTGGTAGCAGGACATTGCGTCCTTCGCAACGGCGCTGCTGCTGTCCGCTGCGCTGTCCTTGCCCGTCGAGATCCCGACGCTGATCCTGTGGCGCCTGCTGGCGATCGACTTCTGTATGGCGCCCCGGCCACGACCCGGTCTTAGATCTCGAATTCCTGGCCAGCTTCCAGCCAGCGGATGTCATGTGCGCCGGGCTGGCTGTCGTGGGTGGCGTTGCGGTCGAACTGGTCGATCTCGGCCATGATCAGAACGGTCTCCGACGGCTTGGTGTGCGTGATGTAGACCGGCACGTTGCGGGCGTGGTCCATGTGTGCCAGTTCTTCCGCCAGCGCGACGGGCGACAGGTGCAGGCTGCGCCGAGCGAGTTCCTGCTCGCGGTTGCTGAACGCGGTTTCGATCACCAGCATCGACACATCCAACTGCTCCAGGCGCTGCCAGAACGCCGGGTTGCGTTCCGTGTCGCCGGTGAACACCCAATACGCCCCCCCCGCCGAGACGGCATAGCCGCAGGCCGGCACCGTGTGCACCGCCGGCAAGGGTTCGATGGTCTTGCCGCAGACCTGGACTGGCGTACCGATCTCGATCTCGTGGAAACGCACGAAGGGAGCGGTTTCCGATGGGATCCGACTGAAGTCGGGCCAGATCACGTTGTTGAAGACATGGGCCTTGAGCGCTGCGATGGTGCCCGGCAGCGCGTGCACGCTGATGGGCTTGGTCCGTTGCGATGCGATGGCATCGACCATGAGCGGAAGTGCGGCGATGTGGTCCAGGTGCGAATGGGTCAGGAACACATGGTCGATCAGGCGCATCTCATCCAGGCTCAGGTCTCCCACGCCAGTGCCGGCATCGACCAGCACGTCGGCATCGAGCAGGAAGGACGTCGTGCGACAGTCCTTTGCAATGGCGCCGGAACAGCCGAGCACGCGCAGTTTCATCCGGTTCCTTCGGTGAAATGAGGAAGTGGGCGCCCGACACCCCAAGCCAGGACGCGATGCCGAAGGCTACAGGCAGTGGTGACCCGCTGTCGAGAAATTTTGCTGATTCCGTCGCGAACAATGTCCTGCACTTGCACGATCTGCCGAGCGGCTGCGCTGCCCGCTCAAAGGCTGTGGAGGAACTCCATCTGCGTGCCGGCCAGTTGGAGCACGTCGCCGTGCTTGAGGTCCACTGGCGTCGTGCCGACGGTGGTGCCATTCACGATCGGCGCGTGTGCTCCCTCCACATGCACGACCACATAGCCGTGGGGGCGGCGCGTGATGGCGGCAACCGCCACACCCGGCTTGCCGATGGTGGTGACGACCTTGACCAGCGCAACTTCGCGGCCGGCGGCCGAGCCGGAGGTCACGCGGATCGATGCAGGGCCAGTCGCTGCTTCGAGGTCGGCACCCAGAACGGTGTCGAAGGCCCGACGCTGTGGTGTCGGGGCATCGGCGCGCGCAGCAGTCGGCGCTGGCGCCACTGGTGCCCGTGCTTCGTTGCCGTCCTGCGCATCGTGCAGGAACTTGATCTTGTACTTGCCGATCTCGACCATGTCGTTGTGGCGCAGCACCTGCTTGCGGATGGGGCGGCTGTTGACGTAAGTGCCGTTGGTGCTGTTGAGGTCTTCCAGCTGCACTTCGTTGCCGGCGATCAGCACGGCCGCATGCTCGCCGCTGACGGCGAGATGGTCGATCACGACGTCGTTGTACGGACGCCTGCCGAGCGTCGTGCGGTCCTTGGTGAGCTGGACTTCCTTGATGACTACACCGTCGATCGAGACGATCAACTTTGGCATGGCCGGCTCCTGGGTCTGATCATTTGGATGTCAATGGATTTCAAGTGCGCAGGAGCCTGGAAACCAGGCCGGGCCGGTTGGCTGGGGTGGACATCGCCTGTGCGAGCAGGACGGTGATGTTATCCCGGCCGCCATTGGCGTTCGCGCGGTCGATGAGGCGGCGGGCCTTGTGCTCGAGCGAGCCAGTGGCGCGCAGGATGTCCTCGATCTCGCTGTCGTTCGCCATGTCCGACAGCCCGTCCGAGCACAGCAGGTAGAGATCGCCGGCTTCCACTGCAAACTCGTTGAGGTCGAGCTCGGCCCCGGACTCGATGCCCAGAGCCCGCGTGACGAGATTGCGCTGCGACGATACGGCGGCCTGCGCGGGCGTGATCAGCCCGGCATCGAGCTGCTCCTGCAGCAAGGAATGGTCGCGCGTGATCTGCTGCAGCTGCCCTTCGCGCAGCCGGTAGGCCCGCGAATCGCCGACGTGGCCAAGTACCAAGCGCTGCTCATGGAACGTGGCGATGACCAGCGTGGTGCCCATTCCGGCGCAGTCCGGGTCGGCGCGCGCCGTGCTCAGGATGGCCTGGTTCGCATGCTGCACCGAACGCTCCATGGCCTTGCGGACTTCGCGCACGGAAGCGCCGGGCCCCGCTGCGGCGTACCAGGCAGCGAGTTCGGCGAGGATGACGTTGACGGCCATGTTGCTGGCCACCTCCCCGGCGTTGTAGCCGCCCATGCCGTCGGCCAGCACGCTGCAGCCGCAGACCGGGTCAAAAGCCGCGGCGTCCTCGTTGTTGTGGCGCAGCCGGCCGGGATGGGTCAACGTCTGGAACTGGTAGTTCATGGCGCGCCCGGCCGATCACCATCCCGGCCGATGGATGGGCCCGGACCACGTGGATGGAGGTTGGTGTGCTGTACCTGCACTCGTGCCCTTTGCCTGGCTTGCGTCTGCATGGAAATGCCACGCATGCAGGCAAAGGGCGCTCAGCGGCTAGGGCCAGCAGCAGTGCACCGAACAAGGCCAGGGCGTGGACTCCACATTCTGTTACATGGCGAGGCGATTTGCCGCAGCGCAAGAAAAAATATCGCCACAACGGGGCGAAATGGTGTGCTGTCTGCGCTGTTCCTGCAACAGCGCAGCGTCGGAGGCCTGCTCAAGCGTTGCCGCGGCGCTGCAGCCAGTTGCCCAGCGCCACGACAAGCACGGCGCCGGCCAGACCGGCCGCCTTGACCGTGGTTTCGCTGACGGCACCGATGTACTGGCCCACTGCCGGATCGGTCAGCAGCATCTCGCCGGCCAGGAAGCCCAGCAAGGCTGCGCCGATGGTGATGATGATGGGGAAGCGCTCCATCACCTTGGTCAGCATCGAGGCGCCGAACACGATCAGTGGCACGCTGACCAGCAGGCCCAGCACCAGCAGCGGCATGTTGCCTTGAGCCGCGGCCGCGACGGCCAGCACGTTGTCCAGGCTCATGACCAGGTCGGCCACCAGGATGGTGCGGATGGCATTGAACATGCCGGAGACTTCGGCGCTTTCGCCGTCACCATCGCCTTCGCCCATCAGCAGATCCACCCCGATGTAGGCCAGCAGGCCGGCACCGGCGATCTTCAGGAACGGCAGCGTCAGCAGGCGGATGGCGACGATGGTCAGCACGATCCGCATCACGATGGCGGCGGCGCTGCCGAAGAAGATGGCCTTGCCGCGCTGCTCGGGCTTGAGCGTGCGCGCGGCCATGGCGATGACCACGGCGTTGTCGCCCGACAGCACCACATTGGCGAGCAGGATGGAGCCGAAGGCGCTCCAAAAGGCGGCGGAAGACAGGTCAAGACCCAGGAACATGGACAATTTCTCCGGCTGTTATGAATGCGAAAGCGCCCGGGAAGGGCGCTTTCTTGTATGCCGGGTCAGTTTACCCAGCAATCCGGAGCGGCGCAGTTCGTGGAACTGCGTAGCCTGACCAGAACCTGACCGGTTCCGGTTTTTACAGCTTGGACTTGAGCAGCTTGCCCAGTTCCGAGAAGTTGCGCGTGATCGTGAAGCCGCACTCTTCCATGATGGCCAGCTTGGCATCCGCCGTGTCGGCGCCGCCAGAGATCAGCGCACCGGCATGGCCCATGCGCTTGCCGGGAGGCGCGGTCACGCCGGCGATGAAGCCGACCACCGGCTTCTTCATGTTGTCCTTGCACCAGCGGGCTGCGTCAGCCTCATCCGGGCCGCCGATCTCGCCGATCATGATCACGGCGTCCGTTTCCGGATCGTCGTTGAAGGCCTGCATCACGTCGATGTGCTTCAAGCCGTTGATCGGGTCGCCGCCGATGCCGACGGCGCTGGACTGGCCCAGGCCGATTTCGGTCAGCATGGCCACGGCTTCATACGTCAGCGTGCCGGAGCGGCTGACCACGCCAATGCGGCCCTTCTTGTGGATGTGGCCGGGCATGATGCCGATCTTGATTTCATCGGGCGTGATGAGGCCAGGGCAGTTCGGGCCCAGCAGCAGCGTCTTCTTGCCGCCGGCGGCTTCCTTGGCCTTCATCTTGTTGCGCACTTCCAGCATGTCCCGGACGGGGATGCCTTCGGTGATGCAGATGGCCATGTCCAGGTCGGCCTCGACGGCTTCCCAGATG
>DATLHT010000182.1:0-2530 GCA_035539795.1 Burkholderiaceae bacterium | reverse complement strand
TTGATCATGGGCATGACATGGGTGCAGGACAGCAATGGCAATGCCCGCATCATTTATCAGAAGAGCAATGGCGACAACGTGATCGAGACGCCACCGGTGGCAACGTCCTCCGGCTCCGGCAGCGTGCATCGGACCTCCTGGCGCGAGCTGGTGGACTGATCTGCGATGAAAGCGGTCCTGGCTTGGCACGCGTCGGGCCAGGAAAAGATGCGATACATAGTTTGCGCGAGCGCAGTGCTCTCTTTGGCGCTTCACGCCACTGTGCTTTCGATGTGCACCTCATCCGTCGCCCCGAAGCACGCGGCGAACACTGCAGTTGGAAGTGCTGCCGCTTCCATGCGCGTGCGAGCGGTCCGCACCCATGCTTCCCTTTCGCCGCTTTTGGCCGTCCATGCCCCCCTGCTGGCGACAGGAGTGCCTCATGCATCTGGGCACGCACCAATCCTCAAGGAAGAGCCGTCGGCGATCACGCCGCCTACGCCTCCCGCGTCAACCACGACCGAGGTTGAGGTCGACAACTACATTCCACGCAGTCAGCTGTCGACGCCACCGATTGCCTTGACGACCATCGTGCTAGAACCTCCGTCCGGCGAACCAGTGGGAGATCGGCTCGTTGGCATTCTTTCGCTCTTCATTGATGAGCAAGGTCACGTTGAGCAGGTCGACGCCGAGGAGCCGATACTTCCTCCAGCTTTCGAGCAAGCCGCACGCGAAGCCTTCATGGCCGCGGAGTTTTCTCCCGGTGAGATCGATGGCCGAGCAGTCAAGTCACGACTGCGAGTGGAGGTGATGTTCAACGACACGTCGCCTTCAATGCGTTGAAGCGCTCTCCTCAGGTTAAATCTTGCCAGCGTGCGACGAAGTGCGTAGCCGCCGTTCAATCCAGGAAGCTCGTCCAGCCGTCCAAGATGGTGTCGATAGAAGCAGGCATCAGGGCCGCGCAGCGCTCTTCGTGAAGAACATCTCGACCATGCAGGACGATAAGGGCCACCTAACTGTTGGAGCCAGTGAGGTTCGAGTAGACGCAAAAAAGCCGCCCGAAGGCGGCTTTTTGTACCCCGGCTAAGGGGTTACAGCTTTGGGCGGAACTTCGCGGCCAGGGTGGTCGCAGCGGAAGTGTCAACGGTCCAGACTGCGCTGCCTGCACCGAACGAACCATTCAAGATGAGAACCTTGCCGGCCAAGTCCGCCGGGACATTCGCCGCTGCAGGCTTGTAGGTGATGGTGATGGTGGCGGTTTGGGGGGTAGCGCCAGCAGCGCTCGTGCCTGCAGCGGCAACGCTTGCGACGACATTGCCAGTGATCGCCGTCGCGACGGGAAGGCCGAGCACGTCATCAGCGGCCGCGGCATTCGTTACTGCGGAGATGTCGCCTCGAGCAGCCGTCTCGGACAGCGCAGTCTTTGCCGCAGTCGCCAAGCTGATGCCCTCGGCCGCCTTTGCGCGAACGGTGTAGTCTTGGTATGCCGGCAGAGCAACTGCAGCCAAGATACCAATGATCGCCACAACGATCATCAATTCGATCAGGGTGAAACCCTTTTGCACATTGCGTGCGATAGAACGACGGTTCATTCGATTAACTCCAGGTTGGTTTGTAAAGCCCGGGAACCAGCCCGGAGCGGGATCACTTCCGCAGCATCCGTGCCACCTGGCTTCCCCACCCTGCAGCCCTCGATCGGGCCGCCTTTGGTCACAAGATGGTTACATGATGTGACACAACTCGCACTCAGATGCCAATTGTGTCGACAAATTTGTCATGCCCGACCAGTCCCTGTCAGAAGGTCAGCACCCCATCCGCCTTGAGCCAGCGGATGTCCCGCTGCGCCAACCCAGCCACCTCCCGCCCCGCCAGCATCTCGATCTGGCTCATGATTTCTTCGGTCTCCGCCGGCTTGGTGTGGGTGATGTAGATCGGGTACTGCTTGCCCGGATCGATGTGCGCCAGCTCGTGCGCCAGGGCCACTGGCGACAGGTGCAGGCTGCGTTCGGCCAAAGCCTCTTCGCGGGAGCTGAAGGCGGTCTCGATGACCAGCATCGCCACGTCGATCGCATTGACGCGCTCCCAGAACGGCGGGTTGCGCTCGGTGTCGCCGCTGAAGACCCAGTGGGCGCCGCCTTCGGCCCTGCGGATAGCGAAGCCGCAGGCCGGCACGGTATGGACGGCCGGCAGCACTTCGATCAGCTTGGGGGCGTCGCTGCCCAGCTCGAGGCGTTGCCCGACCGTGATCTCGTGAAAGCTCACGAACGGCGATTCGGGGCTGGGAATGCGTTCGAAATTCGGCCAGATGACGTTGTTGAACACGTGCGCCCGCAGTGCGTCGATGGTGGCGGCCAATGCATGCACGCGCAGGGGCCGGGCGCGACGGCTGCCGACGGCGTCGAGCATCAGGGGCAGGGCGGCGATGTGGTCGAGGTGCGAGTGGGTGAGCACCACGTCGTCGATGGCGGCCATCTCGTCGAGGGTGAGGTCGCCGACGCCCGTGCCGGCGTCCACGAGCAGGTCCGCATCGACCAGGAACGAGGTGGTGCGG
>DATLHT010000181.1:0-15104 GCA_035539795.1 Burkholderiaceae bacterium | reverse complement strand
CAGCCATGCTGCTCCGGCGCCTAGGCAATTCAGTACTCTTCTGCGTTCCTGTTGCATTGCGCTGCCTCCTCTCGTACGGTCATCTATTTTTTATATACTCATAATATATTAGATGGACACAAACAAATGAGAAACCATTTTTAGGGTAAACGACAGGAAGAAATAAGGGGGGAGACGCCGGTCGCACACTTTGGCACTGCGCGGACCCGGCACAGTGCCCTGACCGGGCCACCAGTGAGATGCGCCGGAAGCGCCAGCAGATGTCAGGAAAGCCGGCCGGCACGGTCACCGATGGGATCATCGGCAGATGAGGCGGGCTACAGGGCTACAGGTCGGCACGGGGACGGTAGTAGGCGGCGATCGATGGCCTCAGGCGGGCACGCCCAGAATCACGCTCGATGCCTTGAACATGGCCGATGCGGTCTTGCCCTCGGCAAGATCGAGCGCCTCGCAGCTGTCGTTGGTAATGATGGCGGCCACGGCTGCACCGCCCGGCAGCTCGAGCACCACTTCGGTATTGACCGCGCCGGGCTGCACACGGACGACCTTGCCGGCCAGCCGGTTGCGGGCGGAAAAGCGTGCCCCCTCGTCGTCGGTCACGACGATGATCGACGAGGACTTGATCAGCGCGAACGCTTCCGCACCGACCTTCAGGCCCAGCGACTCCGTGCTGCCACGCGTGACGATGGCGATGATGCGATGGCCGCCGAGCACTTCGAGTTCGATCTCGTCATTCACCGCGCCAGTCTTGATCGCGACGACCGTGCCGAAGAACTGGTTGCGCGCACTGGTCTTCATGCTCATTCTCCTGAGAAGCAGGTAGTCCTCGGTAATGCCGGCAGCCTGACCGCTGAGCTGCGTCACGAAGCGGCGATGCTCCTGCTCGATCAGCCTGAAGTTTTCCACCAGCTGCTTGCCACGCGCGGTGAGGATGGTGCCGCCGCCACCCTTGCCGCCCGTCACGCGTTCGACCAACGCTTCGCCGGCGAGCGAATTCATTGCGTCGATGGCATCCCATGCGGCTTTGTAGCTCATCTTCATGGCCTTGGCGGCGCCCGTGATCGAGCCGGTCTCCGCCACCAGCGCTAGCAGGCCGATGCGGCCCTTGCCACCGAAGTTTTCACCGCCAACCGTCATCCACACGGAGCCGTGCAGTTCAACCGAGTTGTCTTTCGAAGTCATGCGTCTTTGAGTGCTTGCATTGCGATCAGTAAAGCATAACGCGAAATGATTGCAGCCAGAGCCACCGGGCGGACGCAGTTCTGCTTCACCACGCGCGGCACTGCAGTGCATCTGTCGAAGGCTGGATGGCAGGCATGGCAGCGAGATTGGTATCGTCCGCTGCCTCATCGAGAATGCGGCCGTCGCGCATGCGCAGCACGTTCTCGCCAAAGATCTCGGCATCCGCCGGATCATGCGTAATCAGTACCATCGGCACTTGCAGGCGACGCTGCAGGACATCGAGCTCGCTGCGCATCACACTACGCAATTCCGGGTCGAGCGCGGCAAATGGTTCGTCGAGCAGCAAGGCGGTCGGCCGGGCGATCAGGGCACGCGCCAGCGCCACACGCTGGCGCTGCCCGCCGGAGAGTTCGCCCGGCAACTGATGGGCCGTCGCCTCGAGACGAAAAGCCTCCAGCCAGTAGTCCACCACCTCGTGGTGATCGCGTGCGCGCGGATTGAACAGCCCGCGCTTCAGGCCGAAGGCAATGTTCTGGCGCACGCTCAGATGCGGAAACAATGCATAGTCCTGGAACACGTAAGCCACGTTGCGCGACTGCGGCTTGAGGTCGATGCCGGCCGCGGCATCGAACAGCGTCGTGTCGTCCAGCTTCACATGTCCGGCATCGGGGCGCACGAGTCCGGCAATGGCCTTGAGCGTCAGGCTTTTGCCGGATCCCGACGCACCCAGCAGCACGATGCGCTGGCTGGTGGAGCGGAAACGCACGTCCAGATAAAACGTCCGCTTGCCGGAACGCAGGGTTTTACGGATGTCGATATCGAGATGCATGATCACTCTACGATTGGTGTGCAATCCGGCCCGGCGCCAGCCGGCCCGCGCTGAGCAGCAGCACGATGCATACGGCCGAGGTGACCAGCACCAGCATATTGGCCAGTTCGTCCTGCCCGGCCTGCACGGCTTCATAGACGGCCACCGACAGCGTCTGTGTCTTGCCCGGGATGCTGCCGGCCACCATCAGCGTCGCGCCGAATTCGCCGAGCGCACGCGCAAAGGCCAGCAGCACGCCAGCCATGATGCCGCGCCACGCGAGCGGCAGGGTCACGCGGAAGAAGATCGCCAGCTCGCTCGTGCCCAGCACGCGCGCCGCCTGTTCCAGTTGCGCATCGACGGTCTCGAACGCCGCGCGCGCAGACTTGAACACCAGCGGAAACGTCACCACCGCTGCGGCGATGGCCGCGCCCTGCCAGGTGAAGATGAGGCGGATGCCGAAGGTCTCGCTGAGCCACCTGCCGAACCCGCTGCGGCTCCCCAGCAGGACGAGCAGATAGTAGCCGAGGACCGTCGGCGGCAGCACCATGGGCAGCGTCATGACGGTATCGAGCAACTCCCGGCCCGGGAAGCGCGCACGCGCGAGCAGAAAGCCCAGCGCCACGCCGGTCACCAGGGAAATCGCGGTGGCGCTGCCGGCCACTTTCAGCGAGAGCAGCAGCGCCGTCCAGGTTGCATCCATACGTCAGGGCACGCGTTCTGTTCAGGGCTTCAGGAAGCCGTAGCGGGCCAGCACGGCCTGGCCATCGGCCGACATCACGTAATCGATGAAGCGGGCCGCTTCCTGCGCATTGGCAGTGCTGGCCGTCTTGGCGATCGGATAGCTGATCACGGCTTTCAACGGCACGGTAAAAGCAACCCTGACCTTGTCTTTCATCACGGCGGCGTCGGTGCCATAGACGAAACCGGCATCGACTTCGCCGCGGGCCACGTAATCGAGAGACTGGCGTACATTCTGCGTGTTCACCGTCTTGGGCTGCATGGCCGTCCACAGATTGGCGGCTTCCAGCGCCTGCTGGGTGTAGCGTCCCACTGGCACGCTTGCCGGCACACCGATCGCCACCTTCTGCACGTCCGGACGATTCAGGTCTTCGAGCTTGGTCATCGTGCGCTTGCTGTCCGTCGGCACGATCAGCACCAGCGAATTACGCACGAAATCGCGGCGGTCGCCGCTGGCCACGAGCTTTTCCTTGACAGCACGATCCATCGTTTCCTGGTCGGCGGAAGCAAACACATCGACCGGCGCCCCCTTGGCCATCTGCTGCAGCAACGCGCCGGAGGCGCCGAAGTTGAGCAGCACCTTGGTTTGCGGATACCTGGCTTCGTACTGCTGGGCAATATCCTTGAAGGCATTGGTCAAGCTGGCGGCAGCTGACACGGTCAGTTCGGCAGCGGCAACGGAACAGCTCAGAGCCATGAAACCCAGGGATACCAGCAACTGGCGAGAAACGATCGACATGCAGACTCCTTCCTTGCGATGCGACATCGTAATATACAAGATGCTATAACGCTAGAAAAAACCTCAACGTGACGGCTGTAGCCCACATCAAGAAAATATTGACCGGGCGCGGGTGACGCTACCTTAAATACTGTATATTCATACAGTATTAAGATACCCGACCTGCCCCCTGTGACTTCTCTTTCAACCGCCCCCGAAGCGCTGCATCCGGCGCTGTGGCGCGCCTCCCAACTGGCGCGGGGCAGCGCACGCACTCTCGACACCGGCTATCCGGCGCTGTCGGCGGAATTGCCGGGCCAGGGCTGGCCCGTGGGGCAGTTGATCGAGTTGCTGGCGCCGCGTCCAGGGCTTGGCGAGGTGCGCCTGTTGCGTCCCGCCTTGCTCGCGGCCGCCAGCCGGCCAGTCGTCTTCCTCGCACCACCCCACCTGCCGCACGCCACCGCCCTCGCTGGCTGGGGACTGCCGCCCGAACAGCTGCTCTGGCTGCGCCCGCAGCATTCCGCCCATGCGTGCTGGGCCGCTGAACAGATCCTGCGTGCCGGCACCTGCGGCGCCCTGCTGTTCTGGCACACCCGCGTGCGTAGTGACCAACTGCGCCGGCTGCATCTTGCCGCCCAATCGGGTGAAACCCTGTTCTGCCTGATGCGCCCGGCCGAGGCCGCGCGTACGGCCTCCCCTGCTCCCTTGCGCCTGCAACTCGAAGGCACGGCACAGGGACTCGCCATCCATTTCCTCAAGCGGCGCGGTCCGCCACGCGACACACCGCTGTCGCTGGCACTGCAACCGCTGCCCGTCCTGCGTCATCGTCATGTCACCCCTGTGGATCTGCCTGCGCCTGCCCCGCTTGCCGCTGGAAGTCTTCCGGCCGCACTGGTGTCCTGAACTGCCAGTGGCGGTGCTGGACGGCGGGCAGGTGTGCGTGGCTTCCGCCTCCGCGCACCACGCCGGCGTACAGCCGCACATGCGCCGCGGCGGCGTGCTCGCGGTCGCCCCCCAGACACTGCTCTATGCCCGCGCCCCCGAACAGGAAGCCGCGCTGCGCGAGCGCGTGGCGATGGCCCTGCTGCAGTTCACCCCATGCGTCGCCACGGCCCTGGACGAGGCCGTGCTGCTGGAGGTCTCCGGCAGCCTGCGGCTGTTCGGCGGCATTCGCGCGTTGTGCCGCCGCGTCCGCCAGACCGCGCAGCAACTCGGCTGCAGCACCGTGCTGAGTTGCGCTCCCACCGCGCATGGCGCCTGGCTGCTGGCGCGCGGCGGGAGTCGAGCAGCACGTCGCACCATGCAGCTGGCGCGCCTCCAGGCCTGGCTGGATATCTTGCCGACCTGGGTCTTGCCCGAAGCGGCACCAGAACAGGCCTGGCTCGCCGGACTCGGCTGCCACACACTCGGCGCACTGCGCCGCCTGCCGCGCGCGGGCCTGCGGCGGCGCTGCGGGCCTGCCATGCTGGTCGCACTCGACCGCGCCTATGGCGATATGCCCGCGCTGCTCGACTGGCTGGAAGCCCCACCCACGTTCCACGCCCGCGCCGAACTGCCCGATCGCATGACACACGCCGAACATGCCCAGCACGCCGCCGACGGACTGCTGGCCCAGATGCTCGGCTGGCTGCAGGCGCACCAGCATGCCGTCACGCATTACACCTTGCTGCTCGAACACGAACGCGGCCGGCAGGCCATCCCGCCGACTGCGCTCGAGATCGCGCTGGCCGAGCCGACCTGGCAGCATGCCCACCTGACACGGCTGTTGCGCGAACGGCTCGCCAAGCT
Organism: Burkholderiaceae bacterium; assembly: GCA_035539795.1. Taxonomy (GTDB): domain Bacteria; phylum Pseudomonadota; class Gammaproteobacteria; order Burkholderiales; family Burkholderiaceae; genus Imbroritus. The sequence goes on along the minus strand of DATLHT010000181.1, from coordinate 9,867 downwards.
CGTGCTGGCGGCACCCATCCTGGCCGTCTGTCTTTCGGTCACGCAGGTACAGGCGCGCGCACCGCTCAGCGATGCGCTGTTTCCCGAGCCTGGCGGCACGGCACAGGATCATGTGCGGCTGCTCGAACTGCTGGCCGCGCGCCTCGGTGCAGAACATGTGCTGCGCGCCCGGCCGCAAGCCGATCATCGCCCCGAGCATGCCAATCATTGGGAGCCGGTGACGCCGCCTGCTTTACGTGCCACACGTCCCGCTGCAGCGCCGCCTCTGCCACGCCCCGCGTGGCTGCTCGACGCGCCGGTACCGTTGACGATACGCGGCCATGCCCCGTATTACGGCACGCCGCTGCGCCTGATGTCGCCACCCGAGCGCATCGAAAGCGGATGGTGGGATGGCGATACCGTGATGCGCGACTACTACGTCGCCATGGACGATGACCACGCGTGCTACTGGATCTACCGCGAACGCCGCAGCAGCCAGGACCATGCGCCAGTCCGCTGGTACCTGCATGGCCTGTTCGGATGAGCGCCATGAATACCACTCCGCCACTCACCTCGCCAATCGCGCCAACACCTACGCTGCCGCCCTACGCCGAACTGGTCTGCCGCTCGAACTTTTCCTTTCTGCATGGCGCATCGCATGCCGATGAACTGGTCGCGCGCGCCAGCCGTCTCGGCTACAGCGCACTGGCGATTGCCGACGAGTGCTCGCTGTCCGGCATCGTGCGTGCCCATGCTGCCGCCAAGGAGCAAGGACTCAAGCTGCTGGTCGGTGCGCGTTTCCGCTTGCGCGGCGATGGTGCCGCAGCCGGCGCGTCCTTCGTCGTGCTGGCCCGCAACTTCACCGGCTACGGCCACCTCTGCGAACTGATCACCATGGCGCGCGGCCGGGCGCCGAAAGGCGACTATCACCTGACGGCTCGCGATCTCGACACACCCGCCGCCTCGCATACCCACCTGCGCGGCCTGCCCGATTGCCTCGTGATCTACCAGCCCGAGCATGGCGCACCGGAGGAGGTGCTACAGGCCCATGCCGCATGGATGAGTGCCACCTTCCCCGGCCGGGCGTGGATCGGCCTGACGCTGCTGCTGAACGCCACCGATGACCTGCACCGCGCGCACGTGGAAGCCGCCGCCCAGGCACATCGGCTGCGCGTGGTGGCGACCGGTGACGTGCTGATGCATGCGCGTTCACGCAAGCCCCTGCTCGATGTCCTGACAGCCATGCGCATCGGCAAACCTGTGGCCGAGTGCGGCTATGCGCTCGCCGCCAATGCCGAGCAGCATCTGCGCACGCGCCTGCGGCTGGCCAACCTCTACAGTGCGCGGCTGATGGCCGAGTCGACCCATATTGCCAATCTCTGCATGTTCTCGATGGATGAGATCCGTGCGCACTATCGCTACCCCGAGGAGGATGTGCCGGCTGGCATGACTGCTGCGCAGTACCTGCGCCAGGAAACCGATGCCGGTGCAGCCTGGCGTTTTCCCAACGGTGTGCCAGAGAACGTCCGCAAGCAGCTCGACGAGGAACTGGCACTGATCACGGAGATGCAATACGAGGCGTATTTTCTGACGGTGTATGAACTGGTACGGTTTGCGCGCAAGGAGAACATTCTTTGCCAAGGTCGCGGCTCGGCCGCCAACTCCGCCGTGTGCTACTGCCTGGGCGTCACGGAAGTCGATCCTTCGCAGGCAAACCTGCTGTTCGGACGCTTTCTGTCGAAGGAACGCGGCGAACCGCCAGATATCGACGTTGATTTCGAACACCAGCGCCGCGAAGAGGTAATCCAGTACATCTACACCAAGTACGGGCGTCACCGCGCTGCACTGGCGGCGGCCATCTCCACTTTCCGCCCGCGCGGAGCATTGCGAGAAACAGGCAAGGCGCTCGGCGTCGATGCCTCGATCATCGACCGCGTGGCACGCAGCCATCACTGGTTCGACAGCCGTGCCGACCTGCTGCAGCGTTTTGCGGAAAGCGGCCTCGATATCGACAGTCCGCTGATTCAGCGCTGGGCCCAGATGGCAGCGCAACTCGTCCGGTTTCCGCGCCACCTGTCGCAGCACTCCGGCGGCTTCGTCATCGCCCGCGATCAGCTCTCGCGACTCGTGCCCATCGAGAATGCCGCCATGCCGGACCGTAGCGTGATCCAGTGGGATAAGGATGATCTCGAAGCGCTCGGCCTGCTCAAGGTCGATGTGCTCGCACTGGGCATGCTCACAGCCTTGCGCCGCGCGCTGCATCTCATCTCGGCCTGGCGCGGCCAGCCATTCGGCATGCAGGACATTCCGAAAGAAGATCCGGCCACGTACGCCATGATCAGCGCCGCCGACACCATCGGCGTGTTCCAGATCGAATCGCGCGCGCAGATGACGATGCTGCCACGTCTGCGGCCCGAATGCTTCTACGATCTGGTCATCGAAGTGGCCATCGTGCGTCCCGGGCCGATCCAGGGCGGCATGGTGCATCCGTATCTGCGGCGGCGGCAGGGGCTGGAACCGATCTCCTACCCGCGTCCGGAAATCGCGGAAATCCTGGAGCGCACCATGGGCGTCCCGATCTTCCAGGAACAGGCCATGCAGATCGCCATGGTAGCGGCGGGCTACTCAGCAGGCGAAGCCGATGAGCTGCGCCGTGCCATGGCCGCATGGAAACGCAAGGGCGGCATGGATCCGCATCGCGATCGGCTGATTTCCGGCATGCTCAAGAATGGATATGAACGCGAATTCGCCGAGAACCTCTATCGCCAGATCCAGGGCTTCGGCGACTACGGTTTCCCGGAGAGCCACGCCGCCAGTTTCGCCCTGCTGGTCTACAGCAGCGCCTGGATCAAGCGCCATGAACCGGAAGCCTTTCTCTGTGCCTTGTTCAACAGCCAGCCGATGGGCTTCTACAGTCCTTCGCAACTGATCCAGGATGCACAGCGCCACGGCGTGATCGTGCACGGTGTCGATATCCGCCACAGCGATTGGGACAGCACGCTGGAACCGCTGGCGGGCACCTCGCGCCCCGCCGTCCGCCTCGGCTTCTCGCGCCTACAGGGTATGCGCGAGACCAGTGCCGAACGCATCGTCGCGGCGCGCACCGTCCGCGCCTTCGCCGACGCACGCGATCTCGCGCGCCGTGCCATGCTCGATAGCCACGACCTGCGCGTGCTGGCCGCCGGCAACGCACTGGAACCGCTGGCCGGCCACCGCCGCAACGCACTATGGGAAGCTTCCGGTGCCATGCCAGACACCGACCTGCTGCACGTCACCGACCTGCGCGAAGAGACACCGCGACTCGCCGCCCCCACGGAAGCCGACGAGATCATCGACGATTACCACACGATGCATCTCACACTGCGCCGTCATCCGCTCGCCCTGCTGCGCCCCTTGCTCACGCAGCGACGCTTCGCCACGGCCAAGACGCTGTCTGGCTATCGCGATGGCCAGTTGGCACGGGCCTGCGGCATGGTGACAATGCGCCAGCGGCCACAGACAGCCAAGGGCGTCATCTTCATGACGCTCGAAGATGAGACCGGTTCGGTGAATGTGGTGATCTGGCCCAAGGTGCTCGAACGCCAGCGCCACGAAGTACTGGCCGCGGGCCTGGTCGGGATCTATGGCAAGTGGCAGAGCCACGACAATGTGCGCCATCTCGTGGCGCAGTATCTGGTCGACCTCTCGCCGCTGCTCGGCAGGATCACCGTCATGAGCCGCGATTTTCACTGACTGCATGCCACCGCAAGAGGACTATCCAAACAGCCCATGACGCGGCACCATGGCAAGGCATGTGCCACGCCATGCCGTGTCATCCGGACACATGGATGACCGACATGCCCCCCTCATCCGCCTCGAGGATGCCATGATCCCGTTCGATGCCTTTCGCCGCGCCCGTCGCCACACATCGGTTACACGCTGGTCCGCCGCACTGCCGGGCGCACTGCTGACTCTGTTGGGTGGCATCCTTGTCCCAGCCATGGCTGCTGCCCCACCTGCCCCGCCCGCCATACCCCCTGACGCGCTGGCCAGCGATCCGGCCACGCTCGGCTGGATGCAAGGCGCACCGCCGCCGGCCGATCGCCTCCTGCGCTTCGACGATGGCAGCTACTTCCGCTTTCCGGCATTGCGCTGGAGTGTGTCGAACTTTCGCCAGCTAATGCCGACCGTCAATGTCTCGCGCGGACTCGGTGCGCCCCGGGCTTTGCCGCGTGCCGAACACCACGACATTGACACCCTTCGCTTCACGCCGCTCGCGGGACACACGCCAATGACCTGGGCGCAATCGCTGCAGGCGACCTACACCGACGGCATCGTCGTCCTGCACCGTGGCCGCATCGTGTATGAACGCTACTTCGGCGTCCTGAAGGAAGACGGCCAGCACGGCCTGATGTCAGTCAGCAAATCGGTGGCCGGCACGCTGGGGGCACTGCTCGTGGCGGAAGGCTCGCTCGATCCGGACAAGACCGTGACGCAGTATGTGCCCGAACTGGCCGCCTCCGCCTTCGGCAATGCCACCATCCGGCAAGTGCTCGACATGACCACCGGCATCCGCTACAGCGAAGACTACGCGGATCCCAAGGCAGAAGTCTGGCAGCATGCGGCGGCCGGCAACCCGCTGCCCAAGCCGGCGGACTATCGCGGCCCGCGCAGCTACTACGAGTATCTGCAGACCGTGCAGCCGGAAGGCCGCCACGGCGAAGCCTTCGCCTACAAGACCGTGAACACCGACACGCTCGGCTGGGTGATCACGCGTGTCACCGGCCGCTCCGTCGCGCAGCTTGTCTCGGAACGCATCTGGCGGCAACTGGGTGCAGAACAGGATGCCTACTACACAGTCGATTCCATCGGCACGCCGTTTGCCGGCGGCGGCATGAATGCCGGCCTGCGCGACCTGGCACGCTTCGGCGAGATGATGCGTAACGGCGGACGCTTCGCCGGCCGGCAGATCCTGCCGCGTGCCGTGGTCGACGACATCCGGCGCGGCGGTGATCGCATGCATTTCGCCAAGGGAGGCTACCCGCTGCTGCAAGGCTGGAGTTACCGCAACATGTGGTGGGTTACACATAACGCGCACGGCGTCTTCATGGCGCGCGGCGTGCATGGCCAGGCGCTCTACATCGACCCCAAGGCCGAGATGGTGATCGCACGCTTTGCCTCTCACCCGCAAGCCAGCAACAGCGCCAACGATCCGGTATCCCTGCCCGCCTATCAGGCACTGGCCGAGCATCTGCTAGCCACGGCACGCCGACCATGAAAAAACCCCGGCGGTGCCATGCACCGGCCGGGGTTGTTCTGCGTGCCCACGCCAGCGCGCTGGCGTTACCGTACGGACCGACTCACTCCACCGTGGCACCCGACTGCTCGACGATCGACTTCCACTGCTGATACTCGGTCTTGACCAGCGCCGCGAACTGCTCCGGCTTCATCGCCTTGGGCTCCGCGCCCTGCTCCTGGATCGCCTTGGCGACTGCCGGGCTGGCCAGCAGCTTGTTCACCTCACCATTGATGCGTGTGACGATGGCCTGCGGCGTCTTGGCCGGTGCGAACAGGCCATACCAAGTGCTGACGTCGACCTGCTTGTAGCCGAGTTCAGCCACAGCCGGCACATCGGGCAGCGAAGAACTGCGCTTCGCCGACGTCACCGCCAGCGCACGCATCTTGCCGGCCTTGATCTGCGCCAGCGCCGACGGTACCGACGCCACCAGCAGATCGACGTTGCCGGACAGTGCATCCATCATCGCCGCATTCGATCCCTTGTACGGCACATGACGCAGCTTGATGCCCGCTGCCTTGCTCAAGATCTCCGCCGCCAGATGAATCGTCGTGCCATTGCCGGGCGAACCGTAGGTGATGGTATCCGGCGCCGTGCGCGCGGCGGCGATCACCTCCTTCATCGTCTTGAAGCGCGAGTCCGTGCGCGTCACGATGACCACTGGCGTATAGGCAACATGCGCAATCGCCACCAGATCGCGCGTGGGATCGTAGCTCACCGACTTGTACAGCCACGGACCAACTACAAGGTTGTCCTTCTGCCCCATCACCAGGTCGTAGCCGGTCGGCGCAGCACGCACCGCCTCAGCGATACCAATCGTGCCCCCCGCACCCGGACGGTTGTCCGGTACCAGCGTCCACTTGGTCGCCTGCGACAGCTCGTTGCCGATCAGGCGCGACAGAATGTCCGTGCCACCACCCGGCGGAAACGGCACGATCAGGCGGATCGGCTTCTCCGGCCAGGCCGCCTGGGCCTGCACCGGGCCAGCTGCCACGGCACACAATGCCGTCAAAAAGGTCACCAGGGTCTTGATCAAAATCACTCTCCAGACAGTCACGCCACCAGATGCGTCACTGAAAAAAACAAGGCGCTGGCCTGCCATGCCGACCGCCAGCGCCGCGCGCCCACATGCGCGCGAAGGCCGTATTATAAAGCGCGCCTTCCGGCCCGGCGCAGCGTAACCCGACTGGCAGCGTAACCCGCCTGAACTCAGGCATCAGTTCCGCGGGGCACGACGCAATTCCCATGGCGCAACAGGATCAGGCCCGGACCACAAGCCACGCCGGTTCGCCTGCGCTTCCGCCTGCAGCGCCGGATAGCTCGGAAAATCCCGCGCATATTGCGGATACACCCACGCCATGCCCGCCTCCAGTTGACTGCTCCCGGCATCCTTGCCCTGGCAGCGCACCACGCCCACACTGCGGCCATACCGATCCCGCGACAACACCAGGATCTCCGCCTCCTGCCGGAAACACAGCGTCGCCAACGCCTGCCGCGACCGCGCCCCGTACGGCTGCCGGCGCTCCGGCGCATCAATCGCGGCGATGCGCACCTTGAGCTGCTGATGATTGGCGGTCAGGGCGGTAAGCGTATCGCCATCGCTGATGGCGATAACGGTGGCGAGGAGAGCAGCGGTAATCGTCATGAGGGAAGAAGGGAGGCTGTCTGCCGAAGCTACTGCAGACGGCATCAAGGAAAACCCGAGAGATCAGTGATCTACCAGGGTTCATAGCTTGCCAACGGATGTGGCGCAGCAGTCGATCATTCTGTGGAATTTGGCTGGTAACCCGCGAATTCTACACAGCGTCGTTAGAGGAATCGAGTTGCCCTGATAATTCACACGCTATAGGTCAGTCATTCCAATTTACCTACAAGTAGTCACCTTCAAAAGCGTAGTAGCGCAAATGGGTATGCACCAATAATAAAGGCTGCAGCAGACAACCACCCTGTTCTATGTGCCCACGTAAAATAATCTGCACCAGCGACAGTATCCGCAAGCAATACCCTTGCCTCCCGCTCCCCCTGTTCAGGCGCCAGATCCCACACATTAATACGCGCGTCTAAATCATGCATCCTAGCAAGTGCGCCAAGTGAATTGAGATACATGTCTAAAACCGCTAATGCAAGCCCAACGGCAAAGAACACGGCAGATGGGATGCTACAAAATACAACCGCCTTCTTCCCCATGTCCGTGCTGGCAACAAGTGCGGCAGCACCAGCTAAGCCAGCGCCATTTACAAACGCAAGATGCTTGACCGTTTCAACAGTCCACAAATCATGTTCAGCTCGATGGCTCTCACGCCAGTTTACTGCCGACTCTCTTATTCGTTGCTGATACTCCAACACCAATCTTTGTGCCTGCTCCGGAGTCATCCTCTTCCCCCCGACCTATCCGTTTTGGAATCTCTTCTATTTTTCTTGGAACCCGTGCTACACAACCTTAGCAAGACGACACACCCCAATGATGAAAGCAATTATTGAAGCGACAACGAGTGCCCAGTTAATAGCCGTTACAACAAGAAACCAGAGCGGCGGCCTCAGCTTGACGATTCCTTGAGCGCCAAACAAGACTCCCATCAACCGCTTATGAAACACGACCAAGTACGCCAGCCCCACCATATAAATGGTCACCATAACGATAATGGCGAGCACTAACCCGATCAGGAAAGCGCTAAGTGCACCGAGGGCTGCAGTCTTAGCGGGAGACGAGTAAAGTGCAACAGAGCCAGCAAGTCCGGCTGCATTGATAACCGATAGATGCTTCACCACTTCAAAGCCCCATGTCATTACCCCCTGAGCGAGAGATGTTCCTACCGATGTCACCATGTCAACAAGGTATTTCTGCACATCGTCTGGCAGATCGCTCAGTAACCGCTCGTTTAGTGATTTATTCACAGTTTTTCTTTACCCACTTTTTATCAGGTTCTTTTTCAGCATCCCAACGCCGCTATCTTCTGCCCCGCCTTGTGCACCGCTGCATTGGCGCGCTCCATTTGCCGCACGTCCTTTCCCCTTACCGCTGAATCAGCCCATTTCCGGGCACTATCATAGGACTGTTTATGAGCGCGACACTCCATGTTGCGCAGTGCTGGTTTGATGTGCGGCGCGACGTGAGGATGCGAATCTCGCAAGTACCGCTCCTTTGCAATCTGCTGGCCTGACACTACTGCTCTCTCAGTAGCCTGTCCTTCGGCGCACGGTGCGTCCTGTAGCGTGACTTTCCCGGTCGGCGCACGGCACTGGTAGATAGTTTGGGCTTGTGCACCTGCCGAGAACGTAAGGCACAGAAGCAGCGAGAGTCGTATCGAGTGCACCGTTTACTCCTAACTATTCTCCGACCGGGAATCATGATGATTCTTATGCAGACCTCTCCCTTCTGAAGCGAGCGCCTAATCCAGTACGCGCGACACAATATACCGTAGAGTACCGGCGGTGCCCACTACCCACGCCACTCGCCATGCCGCTTCACCTAGCCGGAAATTTCTTCACACACCTCATTGAGACCATCCATTCTGACCTCCATAAGATCGCCAACAGTTCAAACGGAGAAATCTCTGTCGAAGAACTCCAGACCGAGACGTGGATTATGGCTACTGAATTATCTAACGGACAAGCACACGCTCCAAAGCCAAATGATGAAGAATTTCGCAGCAAAATTTTGCGGCGATTGTGGAAGAAGTTCGGACGCTTTGCCGATCGACATCTCAAGCTCGCATATCGATTAGATGATCAGTATGAAACTGAGGATGGCGTCATGGAAAACAGTATCGCTGCTTCTCTACAGGCGCCGGCAAGCCTCGAGCCAGAAGAAGTCCTAATGGCCAGAGAGACACTGCTGGAGACAAATGAGGAAACTCGCTTACGGGGACGATTTGCCGAAGCAGTCGCGTATGTGCGCGTAGCCGACCACTTCAGACAAGACTGGATGTTGATGGCGCTTCACCTGGCCATCGCAGACTGTACTTTACAAGTGCGTATGCGGCGTGCCCGACGATCTGTAGAGATTCAACCATCTCTGTTCGACGGTATCGAATCCATTCCTCCAAGCTTTATGCCGCCAAAACGCCTTCGGGCACGACCACTACCGCCGCCACGTGCTGTTTGGCGAGCGATGCTGGTCACTTTCATTCGTAACCAGGTACGGCTGTTTCCCAAGGCATGGATCCCGTTAAGGCTCATGCGCTAAGCATTGTCACAAGCCTGTACTTGATATGGCGCAAAGACTTCGCTCAGAACGGAGAAGAGCAGGCTTTTCTATTTTTCTTAACCCATTAAACAAAAAACCCCGGAGATCCATGATCTACCGGGGTTCACAGCTTGTCACGACAAACGTGACGCAGCAGTATTACATGTTGTCGATCATCACCTGACCAAAGCCCGAGCACGACACTTGCGTCGCGCCTTCCAGCAGGCGGGCGAAGTCATACGTGACCTTCTTCGACAGGATCGACTTTTCCATCGACGCGATGATGACGTCGGCGGCTTCGGTCCAGCCCATGTGGCGCAGCATCATTTCGGCCGAGAGGATTTCGGAACCGGGGTTCACGTAGTCCTTGCCGGCGTAGGCCTTGGCCACGGCTGCGTCCACCACCTTGAGCATCACCGGGGTAATG
>DATLHT010000180.1:0-1986 GCA_035539795.1 Burkholderiaceae bacterium | reverse complement strand
AGATGCCGTTGTCATCCCACAGCGCGATCAGCTTGTTCAGCTTGAGCGTGCCGGCCAGCGAGCAGGCCTCATGGCTGATGCCTTCCATCAGGCAACCGTCGCCGAGAAACACATAAGTGTGGTGATCGACGATGTTCAGGTCAGGCCGGTTGAATTCCTGTGCCAGCAGGCGCTCTGCCAGTGCCATGCCGACAGCGTTGGTGATACCCTGGCCCAGCGGGCCGGTGGTCGTCTCCACGCCCGGGGTAATACCGTATTCCGGGTGCCCGGCGGTCTTGCTGTGCAATTGGCGGAAGTTCTTCAGCTCTTCCATCGGCAGCGGATAGCCCGTCAGGTGCAGCAGCGCGTACAGCAGCATCGAACCGTGGCCATTCGACAGCACGAAGCGGTCACGATCGGCCCAGTGCGGATTGGCGGGATTGTGCTTGAGATGCCGGCTCCACAGCGCCACCGCAATGTCTGCCATGCCCATCGGCATGCCCGGGTGACCGGAATTGGCTTGTTGCACAGCGTCCATGGCGAGGACGCGGATGGCGTTCGCCATCAGTTGTGCGGGCTGGGAAGCGAAAAGATGAGAGGCAGGGAGAGACATCTGACAACCTGACGGCGGGAAAACCAAAATTTTACCAGAATGGCACGGTCGTGCCGTGGCTTTCACGCCCCACCGAGCGGCCATCAGGCGGCGTCATGCTATGCTTTTCGCGCATGATGCCCCGCTTTTTCATCGATGCGCCCCTCGCCTTGCCGGCCGGCACCGTGTTCGAGGTACCCCCGGCCGTCGCCCAGCATATCCAGGTGCTGCGCCTGCGGCCCGGCGATACCGTGACCCTGTTCGACGGTCGTGGCGGCGAAACTCCAGCGCAGATCCATGACCTTGGCAAACGCAGCGCCAGCGTGATGCTCGGCGCGCATGTGCCGCGCGAAGCAGAACCGCCCTACCGGATCACCCTGATCCAGGGTATCGCCGGCGGCGACAAGATGGACTGGCTGCTAGAAAAAGCAGTCGAACTGGGCATTGCGGATTGCCAGCCCCTGCAGACTGAACGCTCGGTGGTACGCCTGCACGGCGAACGTGCCATGCGCCGGGAAGCACACTGGCTGGCGCTGGCGCGGGCGGCATGCGAGCAATGCGGCCGCAATCGCGTGCCGGACATCTACCCGATCCGCAGCTGGCGCGATTGGACCGCCACGCAGTCGAACACGCCGGCCACGGCGCCAACACTTCTGCTGAGCCCGCGCGGCGCGGCGCCCCTGGGTGTGTGGGCCCGTGACCAGCAGACCGAGATCCGCGCGCATGGCGTGCGCCTGCTGATCGGCCCGGAAGGCGGCCTGTCGCCCGACGAGGAGCAGCAGGCCATCGCTCTCGGTGCCATCCCGCTGACACTCGGCCCGCGCGTGCTCCGCACGGAAACCGCCGGACTGGCAGCGCTGGCGGCCCTGCACGCCACACTCGGCGAATTCTAGGCATGAAAAAGCCCGCACGTGGCGGGCTTTCAGGGACTTGCAACCGAGCGGGACGGCCTGTGGCTGGCCGATACTATGGCCGGCAGGGCCGCCGGGTCACGCCATCATCGTTCGACCGGCATCGGACACCGTCACACGAACGAATAGAACACCCGGAACTGCACTTTCTTCTCGCCCCAGAACTCCGCCGCGTCGCGGAATACGTCGAGCAGCGTCTCGCGGGCTTCCTTGTCGAACTTGGCAGCGCACGGCAGACCCTCGAGCACGATGACGAAACCCGGTTGTGGACCGGCTTTGTAGATCAGGTCCGTCAGGCAATCGCTAAGCGCGTCGAAATTCTTGCCGAAATGCTTCGGGAACAGGAATGCCGAGGCGATCGCCTCCAACACCTCGCCCTTGGTGGTCGCGTGCGCGCAGTTGGCATACAGGAAATGCTGGCCCAGATCAGCCGCCGCCTGCGCCAGATCGGGCACGCGGAACGCGCGGATCGACTGGACGATGTTCGGCCGAACGGTCTTGAAT
>DATLHT010000179.1:0-8032 GCA_035539795.1 Burkholderiaceae bacterium | reverse complement strand
GTCGGGCAGCAGTGCCGAATCGGTCAGCGTGCCCGGCGTGACGATACGCACCACCTTGCGTTCCACCGGTCCCTTGCTGGTCGCCGGGTCGCCGATCTGTTCGCAGATCGCGGCCGATTCGCCGAGCTTCACCAGCTTGGCGAGATATTGCTCGAGCGAATGAAAGGGGACGCCCGCCATCGGAATCGGTACGCCATTCGAGGCGCCGCGTCTGGTCAGCGTGATGTCGAGGAGTCGCGCAGCCTTTTCAGCGTCGTCGAAAAACACTTCGTAGAAATCACCCATCCGATACAGCAGCAGGGTATCGGGGTGCTCGGCCTTGATGCGCAGGTACTGTTGCATCATCGGCGTGTGCCCGGACGAAACTGTTTTATTCATTGAAATCAGTAAATTATCAATCAGGCAGAAAAGCTTGCGTGCAAATCTTCCTGATCGTGGTGTCTGTCATTTGGCAGCCGTTGCTGCCTGTCTGAGCGCTTCGCTACGATGGAGCGGCCATTGCTCGGTCTTGAGCATGAACAGCTCGAACAGGCCGGGTGGCATTGCGCGATCGTCCGCTTCCCATTGCTGCCAGGCGCGCAGCGAAGCCTGGACGGTTTGCGCCGCCTCCATCTGGGTCAGGCCGGCGACGATGCGGGCCTCGCGGATGGCGGCGGGAGGCGGGCTTTGGGGTTTGGTCGGATGGGGCATTGGTGCGAACAATGGGCCCGCGTTGGCGGGAACGGTACCTGATATTACCCGCTCAATGCGCGTACCCGCAACCGGCCGGATCCCCACGGAGAGGGGTGCCGCCAGGGCGGACGCGATGAACTGATGGGCGCCGTTGCCAGGCGTTATCGTCCCCTGGCGCAACCCGGAGCCGCGTACTGCCACGGCATGGTGAGCCTATGGTTAAGGCCCACTTGTGCCGATTCATCCCGTATTCGCACCATTGGGCGCCAACTGTGCACTATTTAAGTGCTCGACCGTGTTCGCGAGATATGGCAAGATCAAGAGTGAACGACGTTCAAATGTGTCTTTGAACGGCTTCAGGCTGGCCATTGTAGGTGCAAAACCCTTGACCATGTCGACGGGTATCTTGCACTTGTTCCGAGTTCTCAAGGCGTACCTCCGCCAAGACGGAGGCGCTGCGCTTTTGTGTGCGGATTGCACGAAAGTGCTTGATATGGATTTTTCATGCAGACCAACTCAACCCAGCCGGTGCAGCGCATCGGCGTGCCGCGGGAAATCTTCCCGGGCGAAAAACGTATCGCCACCGTCCCGGACGTCGTCGAGAAGCTGATCAAGCTTGGCTTCACGGTTGCCGTCGAAGCCAAGGCCGGTGAAGCAGCCAATTTCAGCGATGACACCTACCGCGCCGCCGGTGCTGAAATCGTCGAGGGTGCCGCAGCACTCTGGGCACAAAGCGACATTGTTCTCAAGGTCCGGCCCCCAAGCCCTGAGGAAGTGGCGCTGATGCGCGAGGGCGGAACGCTGATCAGCTTCATCTGGCCTGCCCAGAACCCCGAACTGATGCAGCAGCTCGCCGCCAAGAACGTGACCGTGCTGGCGATCGACTGCCTGCCGCGTACCTTGAGCCGCGCGCAGAAGATGGATGCGCTGACGTCTATGGCAGGTGTCAGCGGCTATCGTGCAGTGGTCGAGGCAGCCAATGCCTTCGGACGCTACTTCAATGGCCAGATTACGGCCGCCGGCAAGGTACCGCCCGCCAAGGTGTTCATCGCCGGTGCTGGGGTGGCAGGCCTTGCGGCCATCGGGACCGCAGCCAGCCTGGGCGCCATCGTGCGCGCCAACGATACGCGCGCCGAGGTGGCTGACCAGGTCAAGTCGCTGGGTGGCGAATTCGTCAAGGTCGATTACGAGGAAGAAGGCTCGGGCGGCGGCGGCTACGCCAAGGTCATGAGCGAAGGCTTCCAGGCGGCTCAGCGCAAGATGTACGCCGAGCAGGCCAAGGATGCCGACATCATCATCACCACTGCGCTGATTCCCGGCAAGCCGGCGCCCAAGCTGATCACGGCCGAGATGGTGCAGTCGATGAAGCCGGGCAGCGTGATCGTCGACATGGCCGGCGAACAGGGCGGCAACTGCGAGCTCACCGTGCCGGGTGAGGCGGTGGTGCGCCATGGGGTGACCATCATCGGCTACACGGATCTGGCCTCACGCCTCGCCAAGCAGTCGTCGACGCTGTACGCGACCAACCTGCTGCGCCTCACGGAAGAACTGTGCAAGGCCAAGGACGGCCATGCCGTGGTCAATATGGAAGATGATGCGATCCGCGGCCTGACGGTCATCAAGGATGGCGCCATCACCTGGCCGGCACCGCCGCTGAAAGTCGCGCCCGCCCCAGCGCCCAAGGCAGCCGCTCCCGTGGTCGAGAAGAAGAGTGGCCATGGACATGGCAGCACGGGCCCGCTGCCGGCCAAGACGCTGACCATTATCTTCGGTGTCGCCGCCGTGCTGTTCTGGTTCATCGGCGCCTACGCGCCGGCAGCCTTCCTGGGACACTTCACCGTCTTCGTGCTGGCCTGCTTCATCGGCTACATGGTGGTGTGGAACGTCACGCCTGCGCTGCATACGCCGCTGATGAGCGTGACCAATGCCATCTCCAGCATTATCGCCATCGGCGCGCTGGTGCAGATCGCACCGCCGGAAGCCGGCGTGGCCGGCCGTCCTGATGACCTGATCCGCTGGCTGGCATTTGCCGCCATCGTGCTCACGGCCGTCAACATGTTCGGCGGCTTTGCCGTGACGCGCCGCATGCTCGACATGTTCCGCAAATAAGAACGAGACAGAACCAGTACAAGGAAAGAAAAACGATCATGTCACAAAGTCTCGCTACGGTGGCCTATCTGGGTGCCGCCATTCTCTTTATCCTGAGCCTGGGTGGGCTCTCTAACCCCGAAACCTCACGCCGCGGCAACCTGTTCGGTATGATCGGCATGGCCCTGGCCGTGCTGGCTACCGTGTTCGGACCGCGCGTCGACGCCGCAGGCATTGCCTGGATCATCGCCGCGCTGGTCATCGGCGGCGGTATCGGCCTGTACGCCGCACGCATCGTGAAGATGACGCAGATGCCGGAGCTGGTGGCGCTCATGCACAGCCTCGTGGGTCTGGCAGCCTGCCTCGTGGGGTTTGCCAGCTACGTCGATACTTCCATCCAGTTCCAGGGCGCGGAAAAGATCATCCATGAAGTGGAGATCTACATCGGCATCCTGATTGGCGCGGTCACCTTCTCGGGTTCGCTCATCGCCTTCGGCAAGCTCAATGGCAAGATCGGCGGCAAGCCGCTGCTGCTGCCGGCGCGCCACTGGCTCAACCTGGTTGCGCTGCTTGTGGTGATCTGGTTCGGCCGCGAGTTCCTCAATGCGCACGACGCAGGCGCGGGCATGACGGCCCTGATCGTGATGACTGCAATCGCGCTGCTGTTCGGTGTGCACATGGTCATGGCCATCGGCGGCGCCGACATGCCGGTGGTGGTGTCCATGCTCAACAGCTACTCGGGCTGGGCGGCCGCGGCCACCGGCTTCATGCTGAGCAACGACTTGCTGATCGTGACGGGCGCCCTCGTGGGTTCGTCGGGTGCCATCCTGTCGTACATCATGTGCAACGCGATGAACCGCAACTTCATCAGCGTGATCGCGGGCGGCTTCGGTTCGGGCGCACCGGCCAAGAAGTCTGGTGGCGGCGATGCCGCGGAACCGCAGGGCGAAGTGGTGCCGGTGAGCGCCGCCGAGACCGCGGAGATGCTGCACGAGGCCAAGAGCGTCATCATCGTGCCGGGCTACGGCATGGCGGTGGCCCAGGCTCAGCACACGGTCTGCGAAATTACCAAGACCCTGCGCGAGAAGGGCGTGGACGTGCGCTTCGCCATCCATCCGGTGGCAGGACGCATGCCGGGCCACATGAACGTGCTGCTGGCCGAAGCCAAGGTGCCGTACGACATCGTGATGGAAATGGACGAGATCAACGAGGACTTCCCCGAGGCTGACGTGGCCATGGTGATCGGTGCCAACGACATCGTGAACCCGAGTGCTGCCGAGGATCCGGAGAGCCCCATCGCCGGCATGCCGGTGCTGGAGGTCTGGAAGGCCCGCAACTCGATCGTGATGAAGCGCTCCATGGCTTCGGGCTATGCCGGTGTGGACAATCCGCTGTTCTACAAAGAGAACAACCGCATGCTGTTCGGGGATGCCAAGAAGATGCTGGACGAGGTATTGGGCGCGCTCAAGGCCTGATCCGGTCTCTGACTCCCCCTGGTGCGTGGTTGACTTCCACGGCCTGGTTCAAGAAAAACCCCGCAGGGCCGACAGGCCTGCGGGGTTTTTTCATTGGTGCCATCGGCCATGGTCGCCGTCACCTCGTTGTGCTCGCGGGACAGCCCGGGCCCGGGTCATCCAGGTGTGGAGCGATGCAGGCGTCTGTTATCCTCACGCTCATGCCTACTTCAAGCCTGCTGCCAGCGTGGCGGATGACAGGGATATGGAGCCGTACGGTTTCGCCCGCGTCGTACCGACCGCTGCTTTTACAATCCCGTATCGCGGATCTCGGCGTTTCCTGCCGGCGTGCCGTGCACCGGGCCTTACTCGCCTGCCTGATGATCCCGGTGCTGGCCGGGGCTGCGGAGCCTGTGCTCTGGCTCGATGGCGGACGGTTGCGGGCCCAGGCCCGCGTGGCTGTCGATATGCTGGCGACGGCCGATACACACGGGCTCGTGCCCCAGGACTACAACGCCGCTGCGCTACGCGAAGCCTATGCACAGGCGAGTGCGCCCACGGCAGAGGCGGCGTTGCTGGCCGACTTCGACCGGCGCCTGACGGGCGCCATGCAACGCTATCTCTCCGATCTGCATGGCGGCCGGGTTGACCCGCGCAGTATTCATGAACGCTATGACGTCGCACGAGGTGCGGCGTTCGATGCGGCCGCCTATCTGCGCGAGGCCGTCGAAAACAACCGGTTGGCTGAGGCCGTGCGTGCCGCAGAGCCTGCGCTCCCCACGTATCGCCAGCTGCAGGGAGCGCTGGGCCGCTATCGTTCGCTTGATGCCAAGGCATGGCAGACCGCCTTACCCTCTGTCCCCGGTAACAAACTCGTGCCAGGTGGCGCTTATGCGGGGCTGGAAGGACTGGCCGCCCGCCTGATCACCCTGGGCGATCTGCCAGCGGGCACACTGGTGCCGGAACGCTACGAGGGTGCGCTGGTGGATGGGGTGAAATCGTTCCAGGAGCGCCATGGACTGGAGCAGGATGGCGTGCTGGGGAAGCGCACGCTCGACCAGCTGAATGTGCCGCCCGCGCGGCGCGCCCGCCAGATCGAACTGGCGCTTGAACGGCTGCGCTGGCTGCCGTTGCTCCACGGCCCGCGCATGATCGTGGTCAACGTACCGGAGTTCGTGTTGCGCGCCTATGAGATTCGTGATGGCCAGATTGATGTGAAGGCGACCATGCGCGTGATCGTCGGCAAGGCACTGGATACCCGCACGCCTCTCTTCGAAGAGGACATGCGCTTTATCGAGTTCAGTCCGTACTGGAATATTCCACCCTCGATCGCGCGAGCCGAGACGGTTCCGAAACTGCGGCGCAGTCCGGCTTATTTCGAGCAGCAGGGGCTCGAGTTCGTGAGCGGTACGGGGCAGGTCATCAGGACCCTGTCCGATGCCAACCTGGATGCCGTGCTGCGCGGCCAGATGCGCATCCGCCAGCGACCAGGGCCGAAGAATGCGCTGGGCGACATCAAGTTCGTCTTCCCGAACAACGAGAATATCTACCTGCATCACACGCCGTCGCCGCAGCTGTTCAAGCGCGACCGCCGCGATTTCAGCCATGGCTGCGTGCGTGTCGAGGAACCGGTAGCGCTGGCCAAGTTCGTGTTGCAGAATGCCCCGGAGTGGAATGAAGCCCGCATTCGTGCCGCCATGGAAAAGGGCACCTCATCCACGATCCGTCTGCAGGAACCGGTGCCCGTCGTCATCGTGTACGGCACCAGCCTCGTCAAGAACGGTGGACGGCTTTATTTCTTTGAAGACCTGTATGGTCATGACAAGCTGCTCGATGCCGCCCTGAAGCGGCCCCGGCGTGCGCCAATGGATGGTGCCCAAGGGCCGGGCAGTGCTCGCCCCGGAGGCGCCCCAACGTGACAACCAAACCTGATCCCCAGCGCCGCCATCTGCTGCGGCGCGCCGCGCAAGTGGCCATGGCCGGCGCAACCCTGCCGCTGGTGACGCCTGCGCTCGCCATGGGCACATCGCCCGCGCGCCATCTGGCGTTCGATCACACGCATACCGGTGAAAAAATTGCGCTCGATTACGCCATCGAGGGCCGCTATGTGCCGACGGCACTGCGCTCGCTCGATCATTTCATGCGCGATCACTACACGGGGACGGTCGGGCAGATCGATCCGGCCCTGTTTGACCTGTTGCACGCCTTGCGCCTGCAGCTCAGGCAGACGACGGCCTTCGAGGTGATTTCCTGCTACCGCTGTCCGGAAACCAATGCGCATCTCAAGCGCACGCGTGGCGGCGGAGTCGCCACGCGCAGCCTGCACATGGACGGCAAGGCCATCGACATCCGGATCCCCGGCGTGGCCCTGACCGATCTACGCGATGCGGCGCTGGGCCTGCAGCTCGGCGGTGTCGGCTACTATCCGCGCGAGCAGTTCGTGCACGTGGACGTCGGGCGCGTCCGTCATTGGTAGCGTGTTCGGGGGCTGTCCTCCAGCCCCTCGAGCTTAGGCCGGCTTGCGCACGCGGTCGAGCGAATAGTCGCTCAACAGCTTCAGCATCTGCACGAAGATCTTCGGCGTACCGGCCATTACCTCACCTTGTTCCATGAAGTGTGCTTCGCCATTGAAGTTGCCGATCAGGCCACCGGCCTCGGTGATAAGCAGGGCGCCGGCTGCCATGTCCCACGGATTGAGGCCGCGTTCGAAGAAGCCGTCGAGCCGGCCGCAGGCGACATAGGCGAGGTCCAGCGCGGCCGCGCCAGGGCGGCGCAGGCCGGCGCAGTTGCGCGACATGACCTCGAACATCTGCATGTAGGTGCCGAGATCGTCGCCATCGCGGAACGGGAAGCCCGTGCCGATGAGGCAGTCCGCGAGGCGATCGCGGCGCGTGACGCGGATGCGGCGGCTGTTGAGGAACGCGCCGCCGCCCTTGCTGGCGGTGAACAGTTCGTCGCGCGTCGGGTCGTACACCACGGCCTGGAAGGGCAGGCCTTTATACAGCAGACCGATCGACACGCAGTACTGCGGAAAGCCATGGATGAAATTGGTGGTACCGTCGAGCGGATCGATGACCCAGGTGTATTCGTGTGGGGTTTCGCCTTCTTGCCAGGACTGGCCGGATTCTTCGGCTAGAATGGCGTGATCGGGGTAGGCAGTGCGCAGGATGTCGAGAATGGCGTGTTCCGCGGCCTTGTCGACCTCGGTGACAAAATCGTTGTGCTGCTTGCGCGTAACACGCACCTGCTCGACATCGAGCGAGGCACGATTGATGATGTTGCCCGCCTTGCGGGCCGCCTTGACGGCGATATTCAGCATAGGATGCATCGACACTTCTCCAGGCCCGCGTTTGCCGGGGGCCGAAAACAGCACAACGAGTTGTATAAGAGCAAGCGCTGCGCGCCTAAGCCGCACCGCAATCAATAGCCGTTATTGTATATGAACCCGGACACTCCGACGAGCGTGGCCCCTGGCCTCGCAGATTCCGCAGCGCTGGCGCCTTGCCCGCTGGCCCGTTGCCGTATCGTACTGGTCGAAACGAGCCATCCCGGCAATGTGGGCTCGGCGGCACGGGCACTCAAGACCATGGGCCTGGGTCTGGCGCCGCGCAGTCTGGTGCTGGTGGCGCCTCGGGATCCCGATGTCCTGAGTCATCCCGAGGCCGTGGCGATGGCCAGCGGCGCCGACGATGTGCTGGCGGGGGCATGCCTCGTCGATCATATCGACGAGGCACTGGCCGGCGCGACGCTGACCGTGGCACTATCGGGCCGCCCGCGCGAATTCGGTCCGGTGCGGCTGGCACCGCGCGAGGCCGTGG
>DATLHT010000178.1:0-6022 GCA_035539795.1 Burkholderiaceae bacterium | reverse complement strand
ACCATGCGCACGATCACGCGCATGATCATCCGCACGGATGGCGCCGTTGGCTGTTCGCCACCAACCACAAGGACATCGGTACGCTGTACCTGCTGTTCTCGTTCACCATGCTGATGGTGGGCGGCCTGCTGGCGCTGCTCGTGCGTCTGGAACTGTTCCAGCCGGGCCTGCAGTTCTTCCAGCCGGAGCGCTTCAATTCGTTCACCACGATGCACGGCCTGATCATGGTGTTCGGCGCGATCATGCCGTCGTTCGTCGGCTTCGCCAACTGGATGATCCCGCTGCAGATCGGCGCATCCGACATGGCCTTCGCCCGGATGAACAACTTCAGCTTCTGGTTGATGCCGCCGGCAGCCCTGATCCTCATCGTCTCGTTCTTCGTGCCGGGCGGCGCTCCCGCCGGTGGCTGGACGATGTATGCACCGTTGTCGGTGCAGATGGGCATCGGCATGGACATGGGCATCTTCGCGCTGCACATCCTTGGCGCGTCGTCGATCATGGGCTCGATCAACATCATCGTGACCGTCCTCAACATGCGTGCCCCCGGCATGACGCTGATGAAGATGCCGATGTTCTGCTGGACCTGGCTGATCACCGCCTACCTGCTGATCGCCGTGATGCCGGTGCTGGCTGGCGCGATCACCATGACGCTGACCGACCGTCACTTCGGCACGAGCTTCTTCTCGGCCGTGGGCGGCGGTGATCCGGTGATGTTCCAGCACATCTTCTGGTTCTTCGGGCACCCCGAGGTGTACATCATGATCTTGCCGGCGTTCGGTATCGTCTCGCACGTCGTGCCGACCTTCGCCCGCAAGCGCCTGTTTGGCTATAGCTCGATGGTGTACGCAACCGCCTCGATCGCCATCCTGTCGTTCATCGTGTGGGCCCACCACATGTTCACGACCGGTATGCCCGTGACCGGCCAGCTGTTCTTCATGTACGCCACGATGCTGATCGCGGTGCCGACCGGCGTGAAGATCTTCAACTGGGTGGCCACGATGTGGCGCGGTTCGATGACCTTCGAAACCCCGATGCTGTTCGCCATCGGCTTCATCTTCGTGTTCACGATGGGCGGCTTCACCGGCCTGATCCTGGCCGTGGCGCCGATCGACATCCAGGTGCAGGACACCTACTACGTGGTGGCGCACTTCCACTACGTGCTGGTGGCCGGTTCGCTGTTCGCGCTGTTCGCGGGCTTCTACTACTGGGGTCCGAAGTGGAGCGGTTTCATGTACAACGAAACCCGCGGCAAGATCCACTTCTGGGGTTCGATGATCTTCTTCAACATCACCTTCTTCCCGATGCACTTCCTGGGTCTGGCCGGTATGCCGCGCCGCTATGCCGACTATCCGTCGCAATTCGCCGACTTCAACGCGATTGCCTCGCTCGGCGGCCTGGGCTTCGGCCTGATGCAGGTGTACTTCTTCTTCTGCGTCGTGCTGCCGTCGTACCGCGGTGGCCAGAAAGCGGCCGACAAGCCGTGGGATGGCGCGGAAGGCCTGGAGTGGACCGTGCCCTCGCCGGCACCGTTCCACACCTTTGAAGTGCCTCCGCAAGTGAAGTAATCCAGCTCCGGGCGGTGGCCACTGGCGACCGCCCGGAACGACGCAACACCGTATATGACGAATCCACAAAAAAGCCCGTCCCGGGATCCGCGCGACGCCATGCGGAAGAACAATCGGCGTACCGGCCTGATCCTGTTGTCGATCGTGGTGGTCTTTTTTTTGGGTATCGTTTTGAAGCAGGTTCTGCTGCGTTGAGCGGCGGACTTTCAGGCAGGCAATGACACAAGCGCAGAATCCGGATCCGCAGGACACCACCACCGAACGTTCCTTGAACTTCCACATGCTGAAGAAGCTGGTGGTCGTGGTGGCGCTGATGTTCGGCTTCGGCTATGCGATGGTGCCGCTGTACAAGAAGCTGTGCGAAGTGACCGGCATCAATGTCGTCACCACGCGCTACCTGCATGGTGGCGAGCTGAAGAACACCCAGGTGGACAAGAGCCGCACGATCACGGTGGAGTTCGACTCCAACACGCGCGGCCCCTTCCGCTTCCGGCCGGTGAAGAACTCGATGGAAGTGCACCCGGGCGAAGTGGCGCAGATTACGTACGAAGTGGTGAATCCGCAGGCGCGCGACATCTCGGCGCAGGCGATTCCGAGCTACGCACCGAAGCAGGCGACCGAGCACTTCAAGAAGATGGAGTGCTTCTGCTTCAAGCAGCAGTTGCTGAAGGCCGGCGAGCAGCGCGACATGCCGGTCGTGTTCGTGATCGATCCGGCGCTGTCGAAGGACGTGAAGACGATCACGCTGTCGTACACCTTCTTCGAGATCGGTACGCCGGTGGCACAGGCGCCGACCGAATCGGTGGCGAAGCCAGGGCAGGGTAGTTGAATGGACGGGGAGCGAC
The DNA here is from genome assembly GCA_035539795.1 of Burkholderiaceae bacterium. Taxonomy (GTDB): domain Bacteria; phylum Pseudomonadota; class Gammaproteobacteria; order Burkholderiales; family Burkholderiaceae; genus Imbroritus. Next base: position 3,612 of record DATLHT010000178.1, on the reverse strand, counting down.
CGAAGGACGCTCTCAAGCGCAAGGTGTCGTTTGCGCAGACCATGCGCGCGATTGCGTGGGCCTTTTTTGGCGTGCGCAAGGGGGCGGAGCATGACAAGGACATGTCGCTCAACCCGGTGCATGTGATCATTGCCGCGCTGATCGGCGCCGCCATTTTCATTGGCGCGCTGGTGCTGATCGTGCGGGCCGTGGTGGGATAAGAAAACAGACGGGAAGGTGGCGCCACAGGCCCTGCTTTCCCGGGAAGAATCACTGAATTAGAAAACTGAGCTGGAGAAAATAGAATGAGTGCGAACCGCGCGAACGCTCCGTACTACTTCGTACCGGGGCTATCGCACCACCCGATCATGGCAAGCCTCGGCATGCTGTTCGTCGGATCCGGTGCGGCAGGCTGGGTCAACGGGTACTCTTGGGGGCCGTGGGTCTTTGCGTTTGGCCTGATCTGGTTCCTGTTTGTCCTGCGGTCGTGGTTCGGCGACGCCATCGCCGAGTCCGAGTCGGGCAAGTACGGCAAGCGCGTCGACGTGTCGTATCGCTGGTCGATGAGCTGGTTCATCTTCTCCGAAGTGATGTTCTTTGCAGCATTCTTCGGCGCCCTGTTCTACGCACGCGAGTTCTCGGTACCCTGGCTGGGCGACCTGAACAACAAGCTGCTGTGGCCCGATTTCACCGCCACCTGGCCGAACGTCGGACCGGCAGGCCTGGTCGAGTCATTCAATACCATGGGGCCGTGGCCGATCCCGACGATCAACACCGCACTGCTGCTGACCTCGGGCGTGACGCTGACCTGGGCGCACCACGCGCTGCTGCAGAACAAGCGCGCGCAGGTGATCCAGGGTCTGGCACTGACCGTGCTGCTGGGCGCGATCTTCATGGGCTTCCAGGTCTATGAATACATGCACGCCTATGCCGACCTGAATCTGAAGCTGACCTCGGGTGTCTACGGCTCGACCTTCTTCATGCTGACCGGCTTCCACGGTTTCCACGTGACGATCGGCGCGATCATGCTGGCGGTCATCCTGGTGCGTGTCATGAAGGGCCACTTCACGCCGGAACACCATTTCGGCTTCGAAGGCGCCGCATGGTACTGGCACTTCGTTGACGTCGTCTGGCTCGGCCTGTACGTCGTGGTGTACTGGATGTAAGACGTGGTGGCTCCAGCCGGAGCCACTGCCCGCAGCGCCGCAGCTGGCCTTGATGGCCCTGCGGCGTTTTTTTCGTGCGGGAGGACGGGTTTTCTGCAGCAGGTGTAGTGTGGCTGCACTGCGCAGCGCGCCGTAAGCAGATGGGCTGCCAGACGTCGTGCAACCTGTTGAGTGTTGTGGCTGCGGCGTGGAAGGCGCTCGCGTTACATGCCGGCGGGGATCCCGGTGCTGTGGATCCAGCCGAGGCTGTGTGCGATCAGGATGAACACGAACAGCGCAATGGAGAACCCCACCCGGAAGGTGAGCGACCAGACCATTTTGCGATCCGTGGTCTTGCCGCGCATCATGTGATAGAGGGCGGAAGCCAGGCTGCCGATGATCAGCAGGAAGGCGAGGGCGACGATGATGCGCATGTGGGGTCCAAAAGCGTAACAGCGGCAAAACTGGGAGAATAGCGGTGGCGCCGCACGGCCACCGGCGAGCGGGACCTTCCCTGCCGCCTTCACATTATCGCACGCCGCAACCGGGTGTTTCCGGCCAGGACCTTGCCTGCACTGTCATGACATCGCGCTCCACATCACGCTTTACATCGTTGTCCCGCTGGTTCGCTCCGGTTCCTACGCTGGCTGCACTGGTCGTGACCATTGCTGCCTGCCTGCTGGGTAACTGGCAAGTTAACCGGGGCCACGAAAAACGCGCGCGCGCGGCGCAGCTCGAGCGCCTGGCACAGGCTGAACCGATCACCGTCAGCCAGACACAGCTGCCGGTGGAACGTGTGCTGTACCATCGTGTCAAAGTGCGGGGCACGTTCGAGCCGGACAAGACCATTCTGCTCGACAATCGTCCACACGCCGGCGCAGCCGGCACGGGTGAAAATCGTGCCGGTTTTTATGTGCTGACGCCGCTGCGCATCGCAGGCAGTTCCGGTGCTGTCGGCTACGTGCTCGTCAACCGCGGCTGGCTACCACGCGATGCCCAGGACCGGACACGGATTGCGCCGTTCGATACACCTGCAGGCGAGCAGGCACTGAGCGGCACGGCCATTGCCAATGCAGGTCACGTGTTCGCGCTGGGTGATGCCAACGAGGCGGGTCGCAAGATTCGCCAGAACGTCGAGGTCGGGTCGCTGGCCAGGGAGTGGGGCGTGACGCTCCAGCCGTTCGTGGTCCAGCAGACCGGCGGGCCCGAGGATGGACTGGCTCGCGACTGGCCGCGGCCCGATAGCGGGGCTGAGCGCCATGACGGCTACGCGTTCCAGTGGTTCGCCCTGGCCGTGTTGACGGTGGCCTTCTGGGGCGTGGCCGGTTACCGGCGCAGTCGTCCCAAGAACGGGCAAGACCGGCAAGCGGGTCGGCCCGATTGATCGAATCCATGTGGGTTGCTGCCCTTGAAAAGGCAGCGCCTGCCTGCGGCCACACGGTCGCCCTATTTTTGTTGAGCTGACGAAATCACCATGCATCCGCACGATCCCGCCAACCGCCATGTCGACGCCAGCGCACTGCCCGATCCGCGCATCGACGCGCGCACCCGCTCCGGCCGCCTGAAGATGGTGCTATTGCTGCTGTTCTGTGCATCGCCGGTGATTGCTTCGTACTTTACCTACTACGTGATTCGTCCCGCGGGCGGCCAGACCAACTATGGCGCGCTGATCCAGCCACAGCGCCCGATCCCCGAGGCGCTGCGTGTCGTCGACGAGAAGGGTGACAGCCATCCACTCACGGCCTTCAAGGGCAAGTGGCTGCTGATTACCGTCCATGGTTCGGCCTGCGATGCGACATGCACCGAACAGCTGTTCCTGGCACGTCAGACGCGCATCAGCCAGGGTGCCGAGCGCGAGCGCGTGGTGCCGGTGTGGATGATCACCGACGATGGCCCCGTCGATCCACGCCTGACGGCGGCCTATAACGACGAGAAAGCCGCTGTGCGTTTCCTGCGTGCGCCGGGTGCGGCGCTTGGCGAATGGTTGCCCGTGGAAGCCGGTGGCGACGCGCGCGACCATCTGTTCCTCGTCGATCCGATCGGCAACCTGATGATGCGTTTCCCGGCCAAGGCCGATCCGGCCAAGGTCCGCAGCGAGATGATCAAGCTGCTGAAATACAACCGCGTCGGCTGAGCCACGCGACCTCCCTCCACTGAATACGGAACGACGGACGATCATGCTGTTTCAACTCGGGATCATCGGGCTGCTGCTGGCGCTGATTCCCCTCACCTACGTGATGGTGCGCGGCAGCCGCGACCGCTACCGCAAGCTGGTGTGGATCACCACTTTCCTGACACTCGACCTGATCATGTTCGGCAGCTTTACGCGGCTGACGGATTCAGGCCTGGGCTGCCCGGACTGGCCGGGCTGCTATGGCCGCGCCACGCCATTCCATGCGAGCGAGGCGATCCGTGCTGCCGAGGCGCTGATGCCGACCGGTCCGGTCACCATGGCCAAGGCGTGGATCGAGATGTTGCATCGTTATTT
>DATLHT010000177.1:0-3636 GCA_035539795.1 Burkholderiaceae bacterium | reverse complement strand
GAAAACATCAGCTTCGAACGGATGAAGGAAATCGTCGGCGCCGAGCTGGCGTTCCGGATCCGCAGCGTGAGCCTAGCGCTGTACCAGGCCGCGGCCGAGTACGCCGCCACGCGCGGCATCATCATCGCCGACACCAAGTTCGAATTCGGCCTCGATCAGGACGGTACCCTCACGTTGATGGACGAGGTATTGACCGCCGATTCCTCGCGCTTCTGGCCAGCCGACTCGTATGCCGTGGGCACCAACCCGCCATCGTTCGACAAGCAGTTCGTGCGCGACTGGCTCGAAGCCGTGCGCATCGACGGCAAGCCGTGGCCAAAAACACCGCCGGCACCCGACCTGCCGGTCGACATCATCGAAAAGACAGCAGCCAAGTACCGCGAAGCGCTCACGCGCCTGACGGGCCAGGACCTGCAATAAGGGGGACACGATGCGAGCGAAGGATGAGAATGCCGCGCCGCTGGTCGGCGTGGTCATGGGCAGCAGTTCCGATTGGGATGTGATGCAGCATGCCGTGGCCATGCTGAAGGAATTCGGCGTGCCGTACGAGGCGCAGGTCGTGTCTGCGCACCGTATGCCGGACGACATGTACCGCTACGCCGAGACGGCGCGCACGCGTGGCCTGCGCGCCATCGTCGCGGGTGCGGGCGGCGCGGCGCACCTGCCGGGCATGATCGCCGCCAAGACCATCGTGCCGGTGTTCGGCGTGCCTGTGCCGTCGAAGTACCTGCGTGGCGAGGATTCGCTGCTGTCCATCGTGCAGATGCCCAAGGGTGTGCCGGTGGCAACGTTTGCCATCGGCGAGGCCGGCGCTGCCAATGCTGCGCTGCACGCCATCGCCACGCTGGCGACCACCGATGCTGCGCTGGCGGAGGCGCTCGAAGCCTTCCGCGCGAAGCAGACCGAGGCAGCGCGCAACATGCAGCTGCCTGCCTGAACTGACGAACGCAACGATGCCGTTGCCCTCGATACGACCCAGCGCACAATCGCGATGAGTCGGGTTGACGGCAGCGGCCACCGGAACCCTCTATGCCGACCGATCTCTATCCCCATCTGGCCGAAGCCCATACGCCCGAGTCGCGTGCCGAATTCGGGCCTGACACCGCCGGTCCCATCCTGCCGGGCGCGTGGCTTGGCATGCTGGGTGGGGGGCAACTGGGCCGCATGTTCACGCATGCTGCGCAGGCCATGGGCTACAAGGTCTGCGTGCTCGATCCGGACCAGGACAGTCCGGCTGGCACGGTGGCCGATCGCCACCTGTGTGCCGGCTATACCGACGATGCCGCGCTGGTCGCCATGGCGCGGCAGTGCGCGGCCGTGACCACGGAGTTCGAGAATGTCCCGGCGCAGGCGCTCGACCGGCTCGAACAGCTCGGTGCCTTTGTCGCACCGCGCGCGAGCTGCGTGTCGATTGCGCAGAACCGCATCGCCGAAAAGAAGTTCTTTGCCGCATGCGCGCCCAAGACCGGCGTGTCGCCCGCGCCGCACTGGGTGATCGAGCACCAGGCGGATATTGAGCAGCTGCCGGCAAACCTGCTGCCGGGCATCCTCAAGACCGCCCGCATGGGCTACGACGGCAAGGGGCAGGCCCGCGTAACCACGCGCGAGGAACTGGTAGCGGCATGGAAGGCCATGCAGCATGTGCCTTGCGTGCTCGAACAGATGCTGCCGCTGGCCTACGAGGTGTCCGTGCTCGCGGCGCGTGGCGCGGATGGCAGCACGGCAACATGGCCGCTGGCGGAGAACGTGCACCGCGACGGCATCCTGTTCAGCACCGTCATGCCGTCCAGCAGCGTATCGGCGGACATTGCCGACAAGGCGCGTGCTGCTGCAGCCATCGTTACCGGCGAGATGCAGTATGTCGGCGTGCTGGCCATCGAATTCTTCGTGCTCAAGGACGGCACGCTGGTGGCCAATGAGATGGCTCCGCGTCCGCACAATTCCGGGCATATCACCATGGATGCCTGCGAAACCAGCCAGTTCGAACAGCAGGTGCGTGCCACGGCCCGCCTGCCGCTCGGCAGCACACGCCAGCATTCGGCCGGCAAGATGCTCAACGTGCTCGGCGATGTCTGGTACGAATTCGGCCTCGAGCGTGACCCCGCCTGGGATGTCGTGGTGGCGCATGCCGGTGCCAAGCTGCATCTCTACGGCAAAGCCGACGCGCGTCCGGGACGCAAGATGGGTCATGTGAATTGTGTTGGTAGCTCGGCTACCGAAGCGGCTGCAGCCTTCGACCATGCGGCCAAGACATTGGGGATCACGCTCTGATGGCTGGCAAGATGCCTTCCGCGCAACAGCTGGACGAGGCAGCCGCGCTGCTCGAATCCGGCCAGATTGTGGCTTTCCCGACCGAGACAGTCTATGGCCTTGGGGCGGATGCCGAGAATCCGGAGGCTATCGCTCGCATTTATGCCGCGAAGGGGCGACCCTCCAATCATCCTGTCATTGTTCATGTTGTCGATGGCGCGGATCTGTCCCACTGGGCAGCCGAAGTCCCGCCGGAAGCTGAGCGTTTGATCGACGCTTTCTGGCCCGGTCCGCTGACCCTGATCCTCAAGCGTGCCGCCCATGTGCCGGCAGCTGTGGCGGGGGGGCAGGATACCGTCGGCCTGCGCTGTCCCTCGCATCCTGTCGCACAGGCGTTGCTGTCGCGCTTCCGGCGCGGCCGTGGCGGCATTGCCGCGCCGTCTGCCAACAAGTTCGGGCAGGTCAGCCCGACCACCGCGCAGCATGTGCGCGACGAATTTGGTGAAGGCGTGTTCGTGCTGGATGGCGATGGCGTCGATGTCGGTATCGAATCGACCATCGTCGACCTGTCGCGTCTCGATCAAGGTATCGGTCCGGTGCTGCTGCGTCCGGGTGCCATCACACGCGAAATGCTGGCCGGGGTGCTCGGCGTCATGCCGTCGCTGCCCGATGCCGCCGCGCCGCGTGTGTCAGGGTCGCTGAAGGCGCACTACGCGCCGCACACGCCGCTTGTCCTGGTCGATGCCGCAGGTTTGCGCACCCACCTCGATGGGCTCGATGCGCAGGCACGCGTGGCCTGGCTCGGGTGGACCGAAGTCGCGGATCCGCGCGTCACGCACGTGGCGGCGTCGGCATCCGCTGAAGCCTATGCGCATGCGCTGTATCGCACGCTGCGCCGCCTCGACCGGGAGCACTATCAGCACCTGTTCGTCGAAACCGTACCCGCCGATGGCGCGTGGGATGGCGTACGCGACCGCCTGCAGCGCGCGGCGGCAGCCTTCAGCGGCTGAGTCACACCCACACCATCTCGCCGGAGCCCGTCGGTCGTGTGCGTGCATCGCGCATACGCCTTGCCGACGCTTTGATCTCCGCGTGCGCCGCAGCGCGGTGGCAGAGATCACATCGCACCGCGCGCATGATCAACGCATCCCCGCATACACCCATTGCAGCAGTGCATCGTGTGCTGTCTGCGCGCCGCTCGCATTCGGATGGTTGATCATGCTCACCACCACATACTGCTGACCATCCGTGGCGTTCACATAGCCGGCAATCGCGCGCACGCCCTCGAGCGTTCCCGTCTTGATATAGGCGTTGCCCGCCACGCCGGCCGAGGTCAGCCGCTTGCGCATGGTGCCGTCGAAGCCGACCACCGGCAGCGACTCGCGC
>DATLHT010000176.1:0-5520 GCA_035539795.1 Burkholderiaceae bacterium | reverse complement strand
CGTAATAGTCGCGCATGAATGCTTCGAGCGGCAGCGGCGTGAACGGATCGTCCGGCATGACCCAGTGCAGGCCGCTGATGTCCTCCAGGGCAGAGGCATCGAAGCGGCCGGCCGCATCGGTCGTGACCCAGCTGCCGTCGGCAAATGTATACAGGCTGGCGAGGTAGGCGCCGTCCTGCGCGCGCCAGAATACCGTCTGCCTGTCTTCGCCGGCGGAGACGATGAACTTGCCATCCTCGGAGAAGGTGATGCTCTGCACGGAACCGAGATGGCGCGTCAGTTTGCGCTGCAGCGTACCGGTGGCCATGTCCCACTGCTCCACGAAACCATCGCGGGTACCGGCGACGATGGTCTTGCCGTCGGGCGCGATGGCGACGGCATCCACCCACGATCCCGAGGCCGGCGGCAGATAGTTACGCATGACGCGTCCCGGCTGCAGACTGGTGGTATCCCACAGGCGCAATGTCTGATCGCTGCTGCCTGACAGCAGCGTGCGGTTGTCGGGGGCAAACGCGAGGCTGGCGATTGGCATCTCGTGTCCCGCCAGGGTGCCGAGCAGCTTGCCGGAGGGCAGTTCCCACACCGAGATATCCTGATGGCGCATCGGGTCTGCGGGCTGTCCGGTGCTCACCAGGCGCCCGTCCACGACCTTGAACACAGGCCTGCATCCGCCGACGGTGGCGGCACGCCGACCGTCAGTGGAAATGGTGATGGTGTGCGGGCAACGTACCGGCAGCGTCACGACGCGCTCCCATGTCTCGGCCTGCCAGATCTCGATGGATGTTGCTGCCATGCCCCACGAGGCGCCAAGCTTGCCGCCGGCGAAGATGCCGAACTGGGTGTCGTCCTCGCGCTGCAGGAGAGTATCGTGATCCAGTCGGCCGATCATGCTGCCCGTGTCGAGCCGCCATACCTCGAGATTGTTGCGGGCGGTATGCGTCTCGAGCCGGTTGGCGAACATCTGCACCATCCGCACTTCTTCAGCCTCGCCGCCCAGGCGCTGCAGTCGGCCATCCTTGCGGATGGTGATGTACCTGTCTTCCCCCCAGGCAATGGTGCGGCCATCCGGCGAGACGGCCAGCACGTTCGAGACCTCCGCCAGTTCGCGCACGCCGAAGTCGCTGGTCGGATAGTCGGGTGCGCGGATCTGTGCCGTAGTCTGTCCGGTGGCGCGATCCCAAATGCGTACCGTCTTGTCGGCGCCGATCGATATCAGCTGCGTGCCATCCCGGCTTGCCGTCACGCTGTGCACGCCGCCCGCATGGCCTTGCAGGACGGCGATTTCTCGGCCATCGCGCATGTCGCGCAGGCGCACCATCCGGTCAAGTCCGCCCAGGGCAAACAGCGTCGTGCCGGGCACGTAGGCAACCGAGAGCAATCCGGCCTGCGGGATCACGTCCTGTCGCAACGCCTGCCCGTCGGCGGGATTCCACAGACGCAAGGCGCTGTCGAGACTGACGGAGGCGAGCACCGCGCCATCACCGGAGAACGCCAGCCCGGTGACGTGATGGCTGTGTGCCTTGATCCGATGACGTGGCTGACCATTCGCGGCGTCCCATAGGAACATGCTGCCACCACGCGTGCCAGCGGCAAGCGTGCGTCCGTCTGGAGAAAAGGCCAGGGCGGTGACCCAGCTGCCATGCTTGAGCAGATGCAACAGGGCGCCGGTGCGCGCATCCCACACGCGAACCGTTTCATCCCAGCTGCCGGTGGCAATGGTGCGGCCGTCCGGCGAAAACGCGACGGCCAGTATCTGCGATGCATGTCCGCCAAAACTGCGCAGTTCGCGACCGGTAGCCACATCCCACAGCCGCGCCGTCTTGTCATGGCTGCCGGATAGCAGCACCTTGCCATCCGGCGAAAACGCCACCGTTCCCACCTGTTCGCCGTGTCCGGCTTGAACCCGCAATTGCGGTGCGGTCGCCGTCATGGTTGGCCCGCCTGTCTGTGCAGCGGTGACCTGCCCCAAGGTGCAGGCCAGCCAGACGAAACAGGCAACGCGTTGCCAGCGAGTCATACCTCGTTCCTGTTGGGGGTCAGCGATATCCATGCCGGTGCGGCCGATGTCCGGGGTGTGGCCGGTAGGGGCGCATCGGCGGATACGCCACGACCGGCGGTGCGTAGTAGACCGGTGTGGCGTAGTACGGCATGGGCGCGGCATAGCTGACGTAAGGGTTGTAGTAAACCGGTGTGACCGTGCTGCCGGCAGCAACGCCGACTGCAGCGCCGAGCGTCGCACCGACCAGTGCGCCATCCTGACCGGCCATGGCCGCACCCAGTGCTGCGCCGACCACGGAGCCGACGGCCATCGTCACGGCCATGTCGGAGGCCTGCGCGGATGGCGTGGCGCAGCCCGCGAATCCAATCAGGGCACAGACGGCTGCCGCGCGTTGCAGGCTTCCGCGAATAGGTCTGGAACCGGCAGCTGGTGTTGCTGCGTACCGCACGGAATGAAGCGTGGTCGTCATGATGGTCTCCCTGGCTGCGTGCCGTCTGTTGCGTTGCTCGTCATGCTGCTACGGTGTGTCGTACCGGTAAGCATGGAACGGCGCAACAGTAGCGACAGGGTCAGGCCTGCCCGCCCGGACACACTGCATGGTGTGCGGGTGGCCAGGCAATGCTGGCCTGCGCCGGCCCCTATCGGCGGGTGGGCAAGGCATGGGATGCGCTACGGCTGCAAGGCATCGAGCCGTCGCGCCAGCGGGTCAGGAACCGGAAATCGCGGATGCGCGGCACGGAATTGCTGCCATGCGCGGCGCGCATCAGCAGGTCGGTCTTCGGCGAGCAGGCGCTCGATCGCCGTGAGCCAGGCTTCTGGCGTCGCGTTGTCCGGCACGGTGGGTGCGGCGGAGGCATCTTCAGGTGACGGCATGCCGCGCATGATGACGCTGCCCAATGCGAGATCCTGCGGTGGATCTTGCTGCGCGATCATGGTACGTTCGCGCGCGCTACGGTCCTGTGCCGGTGGGGCCGGGCGTGCCGGTGCCGGCCGCGGCCGAGCGGGAACGGCCGATGCGTCCGGTTCCGGGGGCGCTGGCGCAGCTGGTGCGGCGGCGTCCGGCGGAAGCAGGGGCGGTGGCTGGGTTTCTGGCGGCACGGCCGTGCCGGGTGCAGTGCCGGCGAGCATCGGTACATCGTCGTGTGGTGCGGTTCGCCATTGCAGACCGATCAGCACCGCCACCGTCAGGCTCGCCGCGACTGCCAGCGGCATGCGCAGGCGGCGGAACCATCCCCCGGCTGGAGCGCTGCGCTCGCTGGGCGGCAGCGTATCGTTCGCGGCTGGCGCACCCAGGGCCCGCTCCGCATCGGCCATGATGCGTTGGTTCAGGTCCGCGGACGGCTCCGGTTGAGGTACCTCGCGTAGCGCGCGAGACAGCGCATCGTCGCCGCGCAGGAAGGCATCGAGGGCGCGTTCGTCGTGCCCGTCGTGATGATCGCCGTGGTGGCCGTCGGTCGGCGACGTCATGCCATCTCTCCCGGTGACACGGCAGGCTCGAGTTGCCGGCGCAGTTTCTTCATGGCGTAGCGCAGGCGGCTGCGTACGGTTTCAACCGGCGCTTCCACCAGTGTGGCGATATCCTCAAGGCTCATGCCGTTGAATTGTTGTAGAACCAGCGCCTCGCGCTGTTCTCCCGGCAGGGCCCGAATGGCGGCCTGCAGGCTGGCGATCTGCTGCTCCTGTTCCAGTTGTGTGTCCGGGCCGGTCTGCTGTGCATGGGCATCGACCAGCGCGTCGAAGACGCTGCTGTCATCGTCACCATTGTCCGCGCCGCTCATTTCGCTCGCCAGGGTCACGCGCTGCTGCTGCCGCAACTGGTCGATGAGGCGATTGCGCGCGATCTGGAAAAGATAAGTGCGAAAACCTGCTTGCGGCTGATAGCGGGCGCGCGCCTGGTGCAGGTTGGCCCAGCTGTCCTGCACGATGTCATCCACCCAGTCCTGCCGCGGTGAACGCCACGCGATGAACAGGTACAGTCCCCGATGATGGCGTCGATACAGTTCCTCGAAGGCACGCAGGTCGCCGTCGCGGTAGCGAAGCATCAACGATTCGTCGGAGGGCGGTGGGGGCATGACGGGGGTGCGTGAAGTCTGACGCATCATAGCGTAAATGCCCGTCATCCGGCACCCCGCAAAAACTTAGTTGCTATGCCGCCGGGCGTCCGCGTGGACGACGGACGGATCGGCTGCAGGGCCGAGCAATGCCATCAGCAGCACCGGCCATTCCAGCCAGGCATGTGCGCCGGCGGCGACGGCATACAGGGCGCGGGCGTTTTGGTAGTCACTGACGAAATAGATGGCCAGCAATCCCGCTGCCGCGAGTGCCACGTTGCGCAGCGGTGCCGGCAGAACGTCTCGGGCCGTACGTGCGCGCTCGGCTTGCGGCAGGAGCACGATGACGCAGTAGTAATGCAGGCACTGCGCGAGTACCACGGCCGAGAGCAGCGCTGGCCGAAATGCTCCGCTCCATGTGCCCGGCAACTGGCCATCGAGCAGACGGCCATGGCTGTTCAGCAGGAGCGCCGTGCTGCCTTGCCAGCCACTCGCTGCGATCAGCAGGGGCAACACGAACAAAGCGGAGATGGTCCATGCAAGCCGCCGCGCCTGCCGGTGCTCGCGCGCCAAGTCCCATGCCAGGGCCAGCGGCGTCAGGTTATGCAGCAAGGCGAGGATCAACAGGGCGCCGAGCACTTCACCGCGTTCGAGCAGCCAGAACATCACGCCCGCCAGCATGGCGCCCGACAGGCGCGCCCGCCAGCCTGTACCGCGCGGTGCAAGCAGCACGATTGCGCCGAGCAGCAAGAGCGCGAGCAGGTCGGTGATGGCGCTCAGCGCCGCAGGGTAGGTGCCATACCAGACCGCCGTCCGTAAGGCCGCTTGTACCAGCAGCACCAGCCACAGAGCGCGCCACCACATGGCGGGCCAGCGCGTGCCATAGCGGCTGCGCAGGAAGGCCATTTCCCAGATGACATGCGGCAGGCCGAACAGCGCGAGCGAGACGAGATAGAGCGGTACGGGCAGAAACAGTGCGCCAAGCGTCAGCGTGACCAGGAAGAGGGCGTGCGGAATCGTGCGCGAAACAGTATGCGGCACAACGGCGCGCGCGCTCAGAGGAGTTTCCATACCAGCATTCCCATCGTTGCCGACGCGGCATTCGCCGCCAGCGACCATACCGTCGCACGTCGCCATCCCGGACGCAGCCACGCGAGATACCACAGTGCTTCGGCCGCGACCACCGCCGCCTCGATCAGCCAGAGACCGGTGCGATACATATCAGGCGCGAGGGCCAGGGCAGCTTGCCATGCCAGCGGATGTGTAAGGCACGACGCCGTCGCCGCGACCAGCGCGACACGCGTGCGCGACAGATGCCGCCACCGCACAGCAAGCAGCAGGATCAACGGTACTTCGCACACCAGCGTGAGCGCCAGGGCTTGCCAGGCAGTCATGCTGGTTTACTGCGTCAGTTTTTGCCACCACGTTGCCGGGGTGTAGGTGCGGGTCACCGTGCGCAGCGGTTCGCAG
>DATLHT010000175.1:0-3939 GCA_035539795.1 Burkholderiaceae bacterium | reverse complement strand
GGTTCTGGATCGCACCCATCTTGGCGCGCGCACCGCTCACAGCCGACAGGGCGGCATCCATGGCGTTCATGGCTGTGTCAGCGCCGGCAACGGTCGACAGGTCGAGCGCGGCGAAGCCAGTCTGCGTGGTCACCGTCGCTGCGCCAGCGGTCAGGCCAGTGGTAGCGGTGGTGGCCGTACCAGCCATTGCGACGGTGAACGCCGTGTTCGACACCAGCGAGACAGTGGTGGCAGTGTCCTTCACGGCATATACACCGGTCTGCTGGGCAACTGCGTTGATGGCGTTCATCAGGCCATCGGCACGCTCCGTGGCGTTGCCGGCGGCAGGCGACCTGCAGATTACCGTGGGTGCGACCACTGTCAACGTGGGTGACATCGCTGCCGCGATCGCGGTAAAGGTGGTCGCGGCTGCGCCGGTCACATCAGCGCGATCATAGGTACCGAGGCTGGTGGAATCGGCATCGAGAATGCTGTCCACGGTGATGCGGTCGCCCGTGTTCGCGCCGATCTGGAACTCCTGGGCGGTAAACGAGCCGTCGAGCAGCTTCACGCCGTTGAAGTTGGCCGTGCCGGAAATCCGGTCGATTTCCGACTTGAGCTGCTGGGCTTCCGCGTCGAGCAGCTTACGGTCTGCCGTCGAGTTGGTAGCGTTACGCGACTGGACAGCCAGTTCGCGGATACGCTGCAGGTTGTTGCTGATTTCACCCAGCGCGCCTTCGGCGGTCTGCGTCAGCGAAATGGCGTCATTGGCGTTACGCGCTGCGACGTTGGAGCCGCGGATCTGCGTGCCGAAACGCTCGGAAATGGCCAGACCAGCTGCATCGTCCTTGGCGCTATTGATACGCAGGCCCGAGGACAGACGCGCAAGCGACGTCTGCAATGCCGACTGGTTGTTATTGACATTGCGCTGGGCGGTCAGCGAGGCAATGTTGGTATTGATGCTAAGTGCCATGAAAACTCCTTTTTCCCGAGAAGTGTTGCGTAATCCGGCCACCGGGGACCGGCAACGCAACGTGCCTTGAGCGGAGGCAGCGAGGTGCGTTGTACTTGTGTTATCGGACGGCGCACGGAAATATTTAGGGAGAACGCGATTTTTATGTGACGGCTGGGTATGGCGCCACCGTGCCGCGCCACCGGGCTATACTCGCCGCACAGTTGGAAAGTGCGTGCGGAGCGCGGGCATGCGCGGCAGGACGCCCCTGCCCGCGCGAGTGCCACGCGCTCCCCACCGGATACCTGGGTACCCTGTTGATGCAGAATGTCCTGATTGCAGAACCGCTCGACATCTTCCGCGCCGGCCTGCGCCAGTTAGTGGAAGAGTCACGTATTGCCCGACAGATTGGCGCCGTGGCGTCCCGCGACGAGCTGGACTCCGCGCTACGGAAGCAGCGCTGGCACGGCCTGCTGTGCGCACTGCCGGCAGAGCCATCGGATACATTCAGCTACCTGCGGGGCCTGCACCAGCAACTGCCGGAACTGCGGATCCTGGTGTTCGGCAATCAGTCAGAGGCGCAGCTGACCGTGCGCGCCCTCAAGGCTGGCGCCAGTGGCTACCTGCCCCGCACCGCCAGCCGCACCGAAGTCCTGACAGCGCTGCAGATGCTGGCGCGCGGCAAGAAATACCTGCCGCCGGGCATGATGGAGATCATCGCCGACAACCTCAGTACCGACTGGGAACAGGCTCGGCACGATACCCTCTCCGAACGTGAATATGAAACCCTCTGCCTGATCGGTTCCGGCCTGACCCTGAGTGATATCGCCGCCCGCATGCAGATCAGCGCCAAGACAGTCAGCGCCTACCGCGCGCGGATCATGGCCAAGATGCAGTTCCGCAACAACGCGGAAATGACCTATTACGTGGTGTCCAACCAACTGGCATCGTAAGCGTCGACAGCCAAACCCCCGATAAACGGGAGATTCCCACCGCTTATCGGGCGAATCACCGCCCCCGGTCTCGTGAACAATACATGGCATTCTGCGGCGCAGTGTGCGCTGCAGCCCGACATCACGACCGGATCGAACCATGGCAAACAGCAAAGCCGCCAAACTCCAGGCGGTCCCGCCGGAAGGCACGCCAGACGCGGCCCCGAGCAAGCCCGGCAAACGCAAGCTTGTCGTGCTGCTGGCCGTTATCGCGGCGCTGCTCGGTGGCGCTGGCGTCTGGCTGACCAGTACCGACGGCCGGGCATGGCTGGCTGCGCGACTCGAACCCAAGCCACCGAGCCCCATCTACGTGGCCCTGGAATCGATGACGGTGAACCTGCAGCCGGACAACGGCGACCGCTACCTGCAGATCGGCATCGTGCTGAAAAGCTATGACAAGGAAGCCGATGGTCTGGTGAAGATGGTCATGCCGGAGCTGCGCAGCCGCGTGCTGCTCCTGCTCTCGTCCAAGACCCCGGCCGAGTTGTACCAGGCGGATGGGAAGCAGAAGCTGGTGAAGGAGATCCTGGCCCTGACGCGGCAGCCTTACAGCACAACGGTGTCCGACCTGAAGGTCAAGGACGTGTTGTTCACCAACTTCGTCATCCAGTAATCACGACGGGCAAACGTCAAACAGCATGATCAAGGAAGAGTTTCTCTCCCAGGATGAAATCGACGCGCTGCTGCGCGGCGTCAGCGACGACGCGGAGGATGACGCGCCGGCCGAGGCCGCTGGCGGCATCCGGCCGTACAACCTGGGCACGCAGGAACGCATCGTGCGCGGGCGCATGCCCACGCTGGAGATCATCAACGAACGGTTTGCACGCAACTGGCGCATCGCACTGTTCAATTTCATGCGCCGCAACGCCGAGATCTCAGTGGGGCAGGTCAAGGTCCAGAAGTACAGCGAATTCATCCGCAACCTGGTCGTGCCGACCAGCATCAACCTGGTGCAGGTGAAGCCGCTGCGCGGCACGGCGCTGTTCGTCTTTGATCCGAACCTGATCTTCCTGATCGTCGACAACCTGTTCGGCGGCGATGGGCGCTTTCATACGCGCGTGGAAGGCCGCGATTTCACGCAGGTGGAGCAACGCATCATCCAGCGCCTCCTCAATCTGGTGTTCGAGCACTATGGCAGCGCATGGCAGCCGGTCTACCCGATCGAGTTCGAATACCTGCGCGCCGAGATGCATACCGAATTCGCCAATGTGGCCACACCGAATGAAGTGGTCGTGACTACCTCGTTCCATGTCGAATTCGGCAACAACGGTGGCGATGTGCACATCTGCATGCCGTACACCATGCTCGAGCCGATCCGCGACCTGCTCTCCAGTTCGATCCAGGGCGAGACGCTGGAAGTGGATAAGCGCTGGGTACGGCTGCTATCGCAGCAGGTGCAGACAGCGGAAGTGAATCTGGTGGCCAACCTGGCTGAAACGCCAATCACGCTCGCCGATATCCTGAATATGAAAGTGGGGGATGTGATTCCGCTCGACATCACCCCCACCCTCACCGGCAATGTGGATGGCGTGCCGGTCATGGAATGCAGCTATGGCACGTTCAACGGGCAGTATGCACTGCGCGTGTGCAAGATGCTGAACCACGCCGCCCAGGACAACCCGCAGGACCAAGACGATGACCGATGATCCCGACATGCTGTTCGACGAGAACGAGACCGATATGGCAAAGGTCATGGCCCAGATGGCGGAAGCCGAAGCTGCGCGTGCTACAACCACCGCTGCCGCCCAGCCAGTGAAGCCGGACGCCGAGCCTGCGCCGATCTTCAAGCCGCTGGCCACCGAGAAGGATGCCGCCATCGGCCGCAACGATATCGACCTGATCCTCGACATTCCTGTCCAGCTGACGGTGGAACTGGGGCGGACCAAGATCGCCATCAAGAACCTGCTGCAACTGGCGCAGGGCTCGGTGATCGAACTCGACGGACTGGCTGGCGAACCGATGGATGTGCTGGTGAACGGATGCCTGATCGCACAGGGCGAAGTGGTGGTGGTAAAC
>DATLHT010000174.1:0-3243 GCA_035539795.1 Burkholderiaceae bacterium | reverse complement strand
TTTCCGCCTTATTTTTTGTCTTACTCATCGCGATGACCTTTGCCGCCCCGTCGTTCGAGCGCAAGATTTTCCGTCTCGATACGCCCCAGGCCGAAGCAGACCTCACCCGTCGCCTGGCTGGGCTGCCGCGCCCGCTGGTGTTCACCAACGGTGTGTTCGATATCCTGCATCGCGGCCATGTCACCTACCTGGCGCAGGCGCGTGCGCTCGGTGGCGCGCTCGTCGTTGGTGTCAACAGCGATGCCTCGGTGCGCATGCTCGGCAAGGGCGATGACCGTCCGGTCAATGCCGAAGCCGATCGCATGGCTGTGCTGGCGGCGCTGGAGGCTGTCGATCTGGTGGTGATGTTTACCGACAAGACGCCGGTGTCGTTGGTGTCGCGCGTGCACCCCGACATCTACGTCAAGGGTGGCGATTACGATATCGATACGCTCGAAGAAACGCGCATCGTGCGCACCTGGGGCGGATCTGCGGTGGCTATCCCGTTCCTGCACGACCGGTCCACGACCACGCTGCTCAAGCGCGTGCGCAACGCCGGCTGAGCAGCGCCGCGCCTAGCGTGCACGCCTGCGCGTGCTGCGGCCCCTTCCTGATTATCCATCTACCCGGCAGGGCGCCGGCGCAGCCAGCTTGTAGCGCTTGGCGAGAGCCGCAAGGTGCGTGGTCATGTCGTCATTGGCATCGCGAACCTGCAGCCAGATCCGCGCCGGGGCGCGCGGGTCGGAGATGATCTCCGCCTCGACCTGCCTGGCGCGCAGTTCCACCAGCCGTCGCTGCGCGCGGGCGGGATCGCGGAACACCCCCAGCGAAACCGTGACCGTGCCGGCCTGTGCATCGCTGACGATGGAGACATCGTCCACCGCCTTCTCCTGCAGCGCCGCCACGGCGCGTTCCGCCGCCGCACGCTCCGTGAAAGGTGGCAGCCGAACCCACAGGCGCTCGGTGTCATGCCGCTCGATCTGGCGCCACTGTCCCTCCGCGAACTGCGGGCGCAGGGCATTGATCTCCTCGCTTGCGGCCTGCCATTGAGCATTGTTCCACCCCCCCAGTTCGAGGCAGCTCCCCATGCTTTCCGTCTGTGTACCGTCGGCCTCTGCCATGGTCTCCACTGCGGAGGCCTCTGTGGCGTGTGCTTCCGAGGCAGGCAACAGGGCGATGGCGTCGCGATGCTGCTGCGTGGCCAGCCGCTCCGGCTCGCGCGTTTCCTGAAAGGCCGCCGGTAGCCAAGGCATGCCCAGGATGCTGCCAAGCAACAGCCCATTGATCGCCAGCAGCAACAGCAGCCAGAGCATTTTGCGTTTCATGCGGACTACTCTCGCGTGAAGGTGGCCAGGCGTGCCAGTCCAGTCATGACCAGGTTGTCATGTCGCAGGTGCGGCACGGTAAGCGCAGCGGCCAGAATATCGCTTGCACCACCACTGAGGATGCAGCGCGGAACATCAGGCGCCAAGTCGGCCGCCAAGCGCTCCCACGCCAGCTGGATCGCCCCACACTGGGCGCTCAGGCAGCCGAGTGCGATGGCATCGTGCGTATTGTCGGCCCATGCCGGCAAGGGCGGCGTGACGGTCGGAACGTCGGGCAATTGTGCCGTGCCGCGTGCGAGCGACTGGGTCATCAACGATAGGCCGGGCAGGATCATGCCGCCGCGGAACAGACCCTCCGCCGTGATCACATCGAGCGTGGTGGCTGTGCCCGCCGTGACCACGAGCAGCGGGGTATCGGGCCACAAGGCGCGCGCGCCGATAGCGCTCACCCAGCGATCGGCGCCGAGTTGCAACGGATTGCGATAGCCGTTGCGCATGCCGGCCGCCGCAGCGGTCGAGGCCACGGGATGCCATTGCACACCTTGCGTAAAGGCTGCGGCCGCCTGCGCCTGCAAGGCGGTGTCGACGGCCGGGCCGGCTACATTACATAGCCAGATGTCGACGGGTTTGCCTTTCGGACTGGTGGCGCGCCATGCAGCCGACAATTGATCGGGCGTGGTCGCGATATCTGCATGCGCGCAGGGGGGCCCGGCGGCGACACTGCCATCAGGCCGCAGCCAGCCCCATTTGACCCGGGTATTGCCGGCGTCGATCAGCAGGATATCGGTGTCGATACTGGCGTTTGTATGGGTACGCATGCCGGTGCTCATGTCGTGGCGGGCCGCAGGGAAACCTCGCCGCTCATCACGGCCTGCACGCCTGAGGGCGTTTCGACCAGCAGCTGGCCGCTGTCGTCGATGCCGCGCGCAATGCCTTCGAGCACGACAGCCTGGTCGCGCAGCAGCCGCACGGCGCGTCCGCGATAGGCGTCGAGTGCTTCCCACGCGGCGCGTTGCGAGGGCATGCCCTCGCGCGCGAAGACCGCGAGCGTGCCAGCCAGCTGGTTCAGGATGGCAGCGAACAGTGCGGTGCTGTCGATGGGCTGGCCAGGTGGCATCAGGTCGTCTACGCAGGCGATCGGGCGACCCAGCGCCGCTTCGATACCCGGGGGGCGCGACAAGTTGAGGCCCATGCCGATCACGGCCCATAGTGTGCTGCCGGCGCGGGCCGTTTCGATGAGAATGCCGGACAGCTTGCTGCCGTCGACCTCCAGGTCGTTCGGCCATTTCACGCGCACCCGGCCGCGCGCGGCGGGTGCGTAGTCTGCGATACCATTGGCCAGCGCCAGCCCGCACACCAGGCTCAGGCCACTCAGGGCCTGGGGGTCGAACGGAAACGGATAGGCCAGTGAAAACGTCAGGCTCGGGCTGCCGGCCCACGGTCGTCCCTGCCGGCCTCGGCCGGCGGTCTGCAGGTAGGCCAGACGGCACAGCGGGCTGCTGTCCGTACGAGTGCGCGCCAGTTGCAGCAAGTCGCTATTGGTCGAGCCGGTTTCCGTAACGATATCCAGGGCCCAGGTGCGTGGCCCGACGTCGAGTGCAGCGTGCAGGCGGGGGGAATCGATCTGCCGGTGCGGCGGTAGCGCCGGGATGTCGGGTGAGGTGGTGGCGGTCGGGTGCATGCGTTTGAGAGCTGGGCAAAGGGTTGGCGAGCCAAGGGCGTAGCCCGGCTATTGTACGATGTGCCTGTCTGGCTATCGTCGCGTTGTGATCGCCAGCCTGTTGTGGCTTAGAATGCGCTTGAAGCCGAGTTGAAACTGTTTCGTGCGTCTTGCAGGCGCTACCGTTGCGCAACTGCCCGCCTGCTGCTGGCGTCTCCTCCATTACGTTCAACAACTACGAACCAATTTGACTGATATCGACCCGCCCCGACTCGACAC
>DATLHT010000173.1:0-3860 GCA_035539795.1 Burkholderiaceae bacterium | reverse complement strand
GTCGAAGTCCATCCCCAGCGAGACCTGCACCGTCGCGTCATCCACGTTGGTGAGCACCTTCGTGCCGGTCGCCGTGATGTCCTTGAACGTATAGGTGACCTGATCGGTCGCGACGTAGCCGTAGCTGTCGGGTCCCCGCGTTTCGGCCTGTGCGGTCGCCCCCAGGCCCAGCGCCAGGATCGCCCCGGCGGCGAACGAGATGATCTTCATGTGCATACCCCCACTACATTTCCACTGGGACGCTCTGATGAGGTCCTGAACGTGATTGCGGTGCGAGCTGTAGGGCCTGCGGGACGAAGCCAGCCACCCCCTTTTTGAGGTGCGGCTGAACCGCAACGCTTTCACCTGAAAGGGGAATTCGGCTCCAAGGGTTCGCGCGGCCGGCTTTTCAGCCGGCGACGCCCGACGCTTATACTTCCACCGCATGACGCGCGTCGCGGGCTCGCCAATCGCCTGTCACAGCCCCTGCTTATGGCGAACTAATCGCGCCTAGGAGATGGTGGGCGGGCGCAGTCGGAGAATTCTATCCATCTTGTCGAATAGGCCTGCTCTCGTTTCGTCGCATGCCACCGCAAAAGCCAAGTACGGCTCTTCATTCAAATCAGTTGGCAAGAACGTTTGACCAAGCGAAGCGGCGAAATCTATGGAGAGCGTGTCGATATTCGCGGTCGCCGGGCCGTCGAGGTCGCCCCAATCCGTCAGCTTCCCAGGCGTCGAGGCATAGAAGGGATAGTGAAGTACGTAGGGCATTCTTGCTTCAATAGGTGGAGGCACTTCCAGTCCTAATTGGATTGCTGCGTCTACCAATTCCAAGTCATCGCCGGTTCTAGCAAGCGCGGAACGCCAGAGCGAACCTCCGGGCGCGCGCGGATTTATCTCAACCAAGTACAGTTGGCCATCAGACGCGCGTTCGCGTCCTTCAATATGAAACGCGCCATGCGTGAAGCCAATTGCATCCAGCACCGCCCGCCCAAATGCTGCAATGGCTGGTTCGGATGTGTGGAGCGGTCGCCACTGGGGGCCCAGTTCGTCAGGCCCAGCCGGGGGAGATATCGTCGGGCCATCGCCCACGAATGGGCCATCTTCGATCATCGACAACTTGTGCTGGACGATGGCACGAAACTGATCGCCCTTACGCCAACCGTCGATCGAGAACTCTGTACCTTCGATGTACGGCTCGACAATCCAGCCGTCAGTCCTCACCTCCGGCCGGCCAAGCGCTTCCATGACGTGCTGCGGCACCCAGGTAAGAGTACGAGTGGGCCCCACCACCAAGTCGCGCACCTGATGCCACGCACAGCAAAATCTCACATCTTTACTGCTCGCGCCGAATGAGGGCTTCACCACGAACCGCTCAGCGTCGAAGACCGGCTCTGGCGGCGCGCCGGGGTCTGCGGTGGCGAAGTCGGTACGGTTTGACGTTTTCTGAAGGCAGCTGCGGGTCAGCCGCTTGTCACATGCCTCAAGGAGCCCCGGGCGCCCGGGCACATCCAGCAACTTCCGAAGCGCCAGCCCCGGGAGAATGGCGGCCTCATTCAGTGCAGCAATAGAAATCTTGCCCTGAGTAATTTCTCGAATCGCTCTGGCGAGCTCCTTTAAATCACCTGAAATGATGCGCGGGGCGGGTGTGGGCGAACAAGCTGATGCAAGATCCAACCCCTCACCGAAGCCATCAACGCGCGCTACGACCAATTCTGTTCGCTGGTCGGCAAGGCGGCGAACCTTCTCAATGAACCTGCTCGTCTTTGGGTAGATCTTATCTACAATCAAGACGAACAGGCCGTTCGTATTCATCTCCGTTCCCGCACTCAACCACCGACAGGTAACGGGCGCGCTGCACCAGTTGATTCTATATCTTCTTCCGAATTGAAGTAACAGTAAGAAATATAGGCAGCAAACGCTACCTTTCCAAGGATTAGCGCCCACGCAATAGATAGAGCCACGAGCCCACTTACTGTATTAGCGGTGCAAGCAGGCACCGCCGAAAGGCAATCTCGGCCATGGGCCGCAATTTGCGCGCACCCGAACAGGATAATGAAGGCGTGACTCGCTGGATCAGGGGGAGGAAGAGATCCCCTTGCTGTGCGATACAGGCCAAGCATTACAACGCCATTGCAGAGATTCAGCATTAGTCTAGCTGAATTATACTCTTCGCTTTGTGGATTGCTTATCTGCAATCCAAATTTGACACCTCCAACGATAAATACTGAAAGCGCCACGAGAACGATCAATAGCATCTCAGCGCTACGCGCTTCGTGATTTTCTCTGCCTGCCAGGACATACCACGTAGCGACAAACCACATGGTTCCGATCGCGTCAGTCAGCGAGTCAAAGCCAGTAGGAATCGTCAATATATTCAATACATCTAGCAAATAGAGAAGCGTCATCCAGGCGTATGCACCTCCCAGGAGAAGCATGGAAACTCGGAGGCGGGGCGCATTTTGGTTTGAGGGGCCGTACACGACGGACAGAACGAGTACGAGAGCGAGCACACCACTAACTGCGGCCTGCGCCGGCGCCTTCCATGTAACCTGCTGCAGCGTGGTAGCGACCAAGCTGGTTAGTAGCACTCCGCCCACACCGAGCTTCATGCTCACGGCTGCGAGCGACCGCCGATCGAAGATCCACTGGAGCATTGTTGGGCGCACTGATGCCATGCTTCCCTCCCCCGTCATGAGCCGAGAGATTTTGACCGCACAACGTTCTCAGTAGCAAGCGCCGGTATCACAGCCAGAGGTTTTGCAGTCTATAGTAGGCGACTATCCCCTAGGGGGCGTCGATCGCTGGGCCGGACCGGCAAGCAAGCACCACCATGCGCCTGCCCAGTGCCCCCGGGGATTTCCCAACGTCCACAATGACGTTGCGTGCGGGTCCGTTCCCCTACTTCTGAACCGGCCGGATCATCGTGGTTCGCGGGGGCGCGCCCTGCGGGTCGTGATCGCCGGCCGCCTCGGCCAGCAGGCCGTCCACGAACTCCGGCAGCCAGGAGTTCCGGCCGGGCTTCATCCGCTCGGCGCGGTAGATGTGGCCCAGGTCCGCGTAGGCGCGGTCGAAGTTCTTGTTCACGATGACGTAGTCGTACAGCCGCCAGTGGCGGATTTCTTCCTGACCCAGGCGCAGCCGCTGATCCATGATCTGCTCGCTGTCCTGCGCTCGCGCCCGCAGGCGCCGTTCCAGGTCTCCCCAGGCGGGCGGCAGGATGAAGACGCCGACGGCGTCGTCCGGCGCCTTCTGGGCGACCTGCTGGGCGCCCTGCCAGTCGATGTCGAAGATCACGTCGTGGCCGGCTTCCAGAGCGGCCATCACGGGCGCCTTCGGCGTGCCGTAGTAGTTGCCGTTCACCGTCGCATATTCGAGGAATTCGTCGGCGGCGATCATCGCCTCGAACTCGGCGCGCGTCTTGAAGTAGTACTCCCGCGCCTCCTGCTCGCCGGGCCTGGGCGCGCGCGTGGTCGCCGAGATCGACAGGATCAGGCTGTCGTGGTCCGCCACCAGGGTGCGCGTCAGCGACGTCTTGCCGGCCCCCGCCGGACTCGAGACCAGCAGCAGCAAGCCCCGCCGGGTGGTCTCCCAAGGCTTCGCAAGATCGTCCTGCGGACTCACCAACCCCTACTCCACATTCTGCACCTGCTCGCGGAACTGCTCGATGGTGGCTTTGAGGTCCAGGCCGACCGCGGTCAAGGCCGAGAGCTGGCTCTTCGAACAGAGGGTATTGGCCTCGCGCATGAATTCCTGGGTCAGGAAGTCGAGGCGCCGCCCCACCGCCGCGTCCGAACCCAAGAGGCCGCGGGCCGCGTCCACATGGCCGTTCAGCCGGTCCAGCTCCTCGCGCACGTCGGCCTTTACGGCCATGGCGGCCG
>DATLHT010000172.1:0-3423 GCA_035539795.1 Burkholderiaceae bacterium | reverse complement strand
GGTGCTGCCGAAGTTGGTGCCCAGCAGGTAGTTGTGGCGGATCGTGTTCTGCGCGATGTAGCCGGTGTCCGCACCGATGGTCAGGATGCCGTTGCCGCCGTTGTACTCGATGGTGCACTTGGTGATGGTCACCCCGGTCACTCGCTTGTAGACCAGCACGCCATTGCCCGCGTTCTTGCGGATCAGGCAGTTCTCGATATGCACAGTGGAGGTGGTGCGGCCATCGTGGGCGTCGGGCTCGATATCGATGCCGCATTCGGGCGCGATGCCCTTGCTGGCGCTGAACTCGCTGTCGTACACCTTGACGTTGGTGGCGCAGCCGATCGTCATGCCCTGGCGGCGGTTGCCGGTGCAGACCACGTTGTCGATCACGATGTCATCGCAGGAAATGGTCGGCTTGCCGGTCACCATGGCCCCGCCAATGGAGATGCCGTCGCCGAAGCACTTGGAGATATGGATGTCGCGCACGGTGACATTGCTGGAACCGCGGATCATGATGCCGTGGCCCCATTCGCCCTTGCTGCCGATGTGGTTGTCGCGGTCGCCGATGATCTGGCCGCCCTTGATCTCCACATTCTTGACCTTGTAGACCATCAGCACATACGCGCGTTCCTGGTTGTTGCGCTTGGCCAGCAGCACCGCGCCACTGCGCAGTTCCAGGCACATGTTGCTGCGCAGGCGCAGGTTGCGGACCGGGTCGATGACGTATTTGCCCGCCGTCAGCACCACGGTGCCGCCTGAGCTCGGTAGCGAATTGATGGCGGCCTGGATGGCGGTGGTGTCATCGTTGGCGCCATTGCCCAGGGCGCCATAGTTGCGTGCATTGCGGACGGTGGTGCCGCGGTAGCGGCGGGGCGGGGAGTAGGCCGCAAAGGCCTTGGGGATGCCCAGGGTGTAGAGCGCTGGTGGTACTGCCAAGAGCAGCGTCTTCCGCATGAAATCGCGGCGAGGCGTCCCTGCCTCGTGTGGGGAGCACACGAGTGCATTGTCTTTCACTGATTCGAGCCCTTAAGTGCGAGTCCTCAAAAAGGAGAACATGAAAAGAAAGTCACGAGATTCGCGACCCGGGCGACTATAGAGGATGAGGAGCGCGTGAAAGTTCGCTGCGCGTGAAAGACACGTGCACGGTCAGGTGTCTGAATCGGGCGCAGATGAGGTTGCTGGAAATGCAAGCGCAGATTCGCCGATGCGCGTCGCTATTCCAGCATTTTCCCGACATCGACGATGTCCACGCCCTGCATCTGTCCCAGCCACTGATCGAACCACGGCTTGTGCGACACCCCGACCACCGCGAGCACGCGCGCGCCGGGCCGTTCGCGGAAGGTCTGATGGATGTTGGCGACCATGCGCAGGTTGCGGATTTCCCAGCCGTTGACCCAGATCTGCGGGTAATGGCGATCGGACTTCGCACGCATCGTGGCGCCGGCGTTGACATCGGCGCGGATCCACAGCTGCTCCGGTTGGTTGATGAAGCGGTACAGAGGCAGCAGATCCGGCGCCGCCGACAGCGATTTCTCCTGTTGCTCGCTCTGGTTGAGTTCGCTGCGCCCGGATTTCCACGCCGCCATGACGGACTGGCCGAAGGCTTCCATCTCCGCCTCGGGCACCTGGATGTTGTCGCCGGTGTGATCGTCCACCGCATGCACGCGTGGCAGGCCCAGCCGTGCGGCCAGGCGCGCGGCGATCTGGTAGTTCTCGTTGTTGCGCACGGCGATTTCGCCCAGCATCGCCACCAGCGTTTCGTCGAGGCCGTCGCCGGCATGGCGTTCGGCGTCCGGCAGCTGCAGCCACTGCGTGTAGGCGGACGCGCGATCGTTGGCGGCCAGGAACAACGCGGCCAGTGCGCGCCGTTGCGCCGGAGTCGGCTGCGCCGGCCATGCGGCCAGGGTTTTCTGCACGCTGGCGATGGCGGCGGGGACGTCCAGGCCGGTGGCGGCCTTGGCCTTGGCGGTGTCGGCACAGTAGTCCGCGCCATAGATCGTGGGATGCCGCGCAGCCAGATCGCACTGCTCCCCGCTGATGGCCTCGATGGTGATGATCTCCGGCCGGAACGCGGCCAGGCGATCCAGCAGCGGATCCAGTGAGCGCGGATCGAATTCCTTGGGCAACTGGCTCAGATGGACCGAACCCAACACCAGCACCTGCGTGCGCGGCCCGGTCATGTCCTTGTCCAGCGTGGTCAGATCAAACTTCGTCTGTGCGTGCGCGGCGGGGATCGCCAACAGGCAGGCGCCCAACAAGCCGAGGCATCGATTCATGCGGTTGCCCATCCTTCCCGGATTCGAGAACCGCATTATTGGCGAAGCCTGCCCCGCGCTGGCGTAGCGAAGGGCAGGGTGTCTTATGGCATGCCGTGGACGCCGGAAGTCAGCTCACCAGTTCCAGCGTACGCCCACCTTTCCATCCCACGCTTCGAAGCTGCGGCTGAAGCCATGCTGGTAGCCGACATTGGCATACAGCGAGGTCGCTGCACCCCATTGCCAGGTCATGCCGGCGTTCAACTGCCACCACGAACCGCTGATGTCGGCTGCAAACGGTATGTAGCCGGCGGCGGAGGAAAATTCGGTGACCGGCCGGCCACGGAACTCATGCCACAGGTTCAGCCGCAACCAACCGGTGAACAAGCGTGGTATGCCCTCGTTGGTCGGCTCGAGCTTGCGCGAGTCGGCCCAACGCAATCCCAGCCGGCCCGCCAGCGATTCCATTTCGCGGAAACGCACATCGGCGTAGGCGTCGGCATCCTGATCCTTGTCCGCGTGCTGGTAGATCAGCTGCAGCTGCGGTTCGAGGATGCGATCCGGATCGTCGTCGCTGTAGTGCCAGGGGTAGCCGGTTTCCGCCGACATCGCCCAGCCGAAGCCGCGCCGCTCCAGCGTCTGCCCATTGGATGAGCGCGCGGTTCCCTTGGCCCAGGTGCCCTGCCAGACCAGATCCAGGTAGTCGCCCTGATCGCCGTAGCGCGTCCAGTACAGACCCACCGACGGCCCTTCGACTTCGTTGCGACCGGCGTAGCTGCCATCGTAGTGATGCACCGAGGTGCGGATGCGGCCATCGCCCACGTAGAAGCCGGCATGGTCACGCACGTTGTCCTCGTCCGCGTCTTCCTTCGCGTACACGTCCATGCCCACCTGCAGCGCGACGATGCTGTAGTCGTACTTGGGACCTTCGCCATAGATGCCGCGTCGACTGCCGCGCACATCGCCATCCTCGCCAATCACGCGGATCCAGGCGCCATTGAAACTGTTCCTGCCACGCAGATCGGAACGCGCGCGCAGCTGCTCCTGCTCGCCCACGCGCTCGTGCAGGTTGCCCAGCGTCGCCCAGCCGTAGCGCAGGCCCATCGCCGGCAGCGCCGTGTACAACGACACTTCGTCGCGATACTCGGGCGGCTCCGGAATCGGATCCGGCGGCGGCACCGGATCC
>DATLHT010000171.1:0-3131 GCA_035539795.1 Burkholderiaceae bacterium | reverse complement strand
GCCGCGCGTTGCCCCCAGCGAGCTGGCGGCAACGCGATCAACCCCGCATCACCTACGATGCCAACTCCTGGGCTCTAGATCGAAGTGCTACGAAGCCTGGAGGCAGCGCACGTTTGCTTAACTCTGCTGGAGTTGTGTCTTGGCACCGGGCCCAGCCAGGCTGCCATCTGCCGGCCGCTATCGAGGTTCTTCGCGTTGCCCACCGTCGCCGCCGCCGCGCTGGCGGTGATGGGGCCCATGCCGGGCACCTTCTGCAGCTTCTGGCTGGTTTCGTTATCGCGATGCCAAGCCTTGATTTGTCCCTCTATCTCCTCGACCTGATTGTCGAGGGGCTTCAGGTACTCCAGCAGGCGGTTGATGAGTTGCCGGAACAGCGCTGGCAGCTCATTACCCCATCATCTACCAGGTCCGGCACTCGCGTAGCGATGATGCCGATACCATTGGGCACAATCAAGCCGTACTCAGCCAAGAGTCCGCGTATCTGGTTGGCCTGGGCGGTGTGCGCTTTGACGAACGCCTGCCGCACGCGGTACAGCGACAACACCGACTGCTGCTCCGCGTTCTTGATCGGCACGAGCCGCATGGTCGGCCGACCCACTGCCTCGCAGATAGCCTCGGCATCGGCGAAATCGATCTTGTTGCTTGACGTCCGGCTTGACAAACTGGGGGCTATCAGGCGCACGATATGCCCCATGGCTTGAAGCTTAGAACTTATCCATGATCCCCTAGCCTGAAGCACTTGACTCACACTAGGGGCGGTTCCTGTTCGGCCACCCGTAGAAAAGGGCTTCGCTTATCGACGCCCATGTGCAATGTGGACGGATTCCGGTAGCCTGCGAAGTATCAGCATAGCCGCCGCCCCAATCAGCGGCCCGGGTACGAGCAGCAGGAATGCCCACTGCCAGCCGCCCATCCAATGGGCAAATATCGGCGTCAACTGTATGGAGACAACAGTCAGCGCAAACCCCACGCCCATCTGGAATGCCAGCGCAGTGCCCACCAGGCTGCGGTCGCTGATCTCAGTGATCACTGCCGAGAACTGGGCGGAATCACCAATCACCGAGATCCCCCAGAGTACCGCGACTCCGATAAAAAGCCACAGCGGACCGTAGTAGGTCCACCCAATGAGCAAGGCGCAACTGCCCGACACACCCATCATCAACGCGGTCGTGGCTGTGCGGCCGATGCGGTCAGCCATCCAGCCGCCCAAAACGCAGCCGACCACACCGCAGGCGATGACGCCGAATGTCATCAGGGAAGCCGCTGATTTGCCCTCTACGCCGTGCGCGGCAAGCGCCGAACCTGAGAACGCAAGGAACCAGCCCCACATGGCGTAGAGCTCCCACATGTGCCCGAAGTATCCGAGATTGGCCAAGGCGATCCCGCGGTTACGAAGAACCTTTCGAATCTGTCCAGGCTGAAATTGCGCGCGCGGATACGAGAACGGCCCCTCGTGTGTAAGCACCTGAAATGTGACGGCAGCCAAGAGACTCATGGTTGAAGTCGCCACAACCACGAGCTGCCAATTGACACTCGTCGTGGCGGCGCGGATTGCGTGCGGGAAGGCCGAACCGAGGGTCAGGCCGCCGATGATGAGACCCAGAGCCATCCCGCGCCCGTGCACGAACCACGTTGTGACCAACTTCATCGCCGGTGGGTAGACACCGGACAGCGCCACTCCAGTGAGAAACCGAATCAGCACCGCGATTTCGCCGCCGGGGGCGTACAGCAGTGCCAGATTCAACGCCGCGACGAGCAACGCCGAAACAGCCATCAGACGATGGGGCCGCACGAGATCAGGAAGGCCAGTCAAGCCTGACAGGAGCGCTCCAGCGACGAACCCCAGCTGCACAGCATTCGTCAACCAGGCCGCGAGAGCCTCGCTGATGTGCCAGTGTGCCTTCAGTTCCGGAAGGATCGCCGTAGCTGAGAACCACGGGCTCATCGACAGGATGACGCCCGCACAAATGACCGTCAGTGCACGCCAGCGACCCTCGGCACTTCGCTGTTGTGTCGCTCGATCCAGAGCGAAGGTCCGCGCCGTGACGCCACCACTTGACGTCGCCCGCTCACCGGCCACCCACTCGTCTCGAGTTTCGAGATTTCGCCTTGGCCGGAAAGATGCAACGTTCATTTCTCCTCTTTGGCAGCAAGCCTCGCGCATAGCGAGTGCTCCTGCTCACGATTAAAGGTGGACGATTTGCGCTCGCGCAGTCGATGGAGCGCAAATCCCGGGTCTACGGGATTCGAGTAAGTCAGCTAGTTGCGCTCGCCTTCGTTCGTTCGCGAACAAGCGGACCGCGCGTTTGTAAACTCGTAAGTCAGCTGGGACGGCGCGGAGTCAGTGCGGATAGCACAATATCGGCGAACTCATCTGCAATCTGGTCCGCGCTCAATGATTGAAACGGATTCACCCACAGAAAGCTGTAGAAATACATCCCCAGCAATCCCTTCAATTGCACCTTTGAGACACCACGAAAACTCCCCGCGTCAACCCCGGCTTGTATAGCCTTTTCCCAAAATTGCTGATAGTCTCGATGCAGGTCGCGAATCGCCGTTTGTTTCTCCGCGGTACATGAATGAAGCTCACGGAAACACACGGTCATCGCATTGCGGTCCTCAAACATGACCCGCAGGAACAGTCTGCTCAATGCCCGAATCATGATGTTCGGCTCCAGGCCAGCCTGAAGGATCTGCGCAGCGCCTGCGTTCAATGTCCGCATGTAACCTGCTGCAATGTCGAACAGAATGCTGTCTTTGCTCTTGATGTGATAGTAGAGGGCGCCGCGCCCCATGTCAGTTGCGGCACACAACTCCGCCACCCCTACGGATCCAAATCCGTGGCGAGCAAACAGTTCTGCGGCGGCACGTTCGATCCTGAGCTTCTGCCCCGAAACGTTCCTTGGCAGGCGCACACTGACACCTAGATCGGCGAACTTAACCTTCCAGTCAGCGAGTTCACTCATAGATTTCCAGTCATTTCTAGAGTGCGAAACGCGTCGATACCGCTGATGGACGCGCACACAGCATTATGCGTGAGTCTTGGTTTTTGTGTTCGCGCCTGACTCATGGACCGCGCCATGCTTGGGTACCTTGAGATTGACCTCGAAGCGCGAGGGGTGCGTCTTGGA